>JBDTIC010000389.1:0-5372 GCA_039936595.1 Ginsengibacter sp.
CCTTGCTTGCAGGTGGTGGCTATGCACAATTTACTGCTGTAGATGAAGGCCAGTGCCTTCCAATACCCAAAGGGTTAAGATTTGAAGAAGCGGCATCGTTGCCTGAAACCGTTTTTACGGTGTGGCACAATGTATTTCAAAGAGGTTCATTAAAAAAAGGAGAACACTTTTTAGTGCATGGTGGTAGTAGTGGCATAGGAATTACGGCTATCCAATTGGCAAAAGCTTTTGGAGCAATTGTATTTGCTACAGCAGGGTCGGAAGAAAAATGTGATGCCTGCATGGCATTAGGCGCTGATGAATGTATTAATTATAAAGAAGAAGATTTTGAAACTGCCTTGCAGCAAAAGGGAATAGACCTGGTACTTGATATGATTGGAGGCGATTATGTGCCAAAAAATATACGCTTGCTCCGCCCTGATGGCCGGATGGTATTTATCAATGCGATGAGAGGAAACAAGATGGAGCTAAATATCATGGATATTATGCAAAAGCGTTTAACTATTACCGGAAGTACGCTCCGCAGCCGGGAAATTTCCTTCAAAGCCGCACTGGCAAAAGACATAGAAACACATGTATGGCCCGTGATAGAAAGTGGCAAATTTAAACCTGTAATCTATCGTACTTTCCCATTAGAAGATGCGGCTAGGGCGCATGAATTGATGGAAAGCAGCAGCCATATAGGTAAGATTGTGTTGGTGAATGAAAGATGATTGAACACGAATCTCGTATTAAAGAAGGAAATAAATTCATAATTATACAAGCTCACTGATAAGAAGCTGTGTTGTATTTTAAAGTAAAATATTCTATTTCGCCTCATCAATATTGCAGATTTTCACTTCATAATTCCACAGCCTGTCGATCACTGCTATAATTCTGATTGTGTTAACCAAACTTGTCGGGCAGCAGGTACAAAATGAATAAGCCAAATAACAATGATCGACTGCAATATTTAGAAAGTTACTGCGTATAATCATGTAAATTATGGAGTGATAGCAGGCTGAGATGATACTACAGACAAATAATAGAATCTAAATGATAAAATATTTTAAATTAAGAAATACAATCAAATCATTATTGTTCGTATTGACATTTTCAGGTTGTGCGGCATTAGGGACTAAGACCTTGACCAAATCTAAGGAAATCAAAAAATACAATATCTCAAAAATTGGTTATAGTCAACTTGCAAGTGAAAATATTTTAAACAGAATTAAAGGAGGTACTTCTGAAATTTTTCAATTGTCTATGGAGCAATATTTTGAAAACAAATCGATCAAAATTGAAAAGCATACTTTAATGCATTTTGATTTTATTGAGAATATTGACCCGAACGAAATAATCAATATATGCAAGGAAAATAATTTAGATGGTTTTTTATGCACCCAAATTAAATATAAGTTTGTAAATACCTCTTATATGTTCATTCCAACTGGAAAAAGCGAAGATGTTTATGTTAACATTAAACTATTCAACAATACTGGCGAACTAATGTGCCATACAAGACATAATACCTTAGCCGGCAATTCATATATGATGGCGCCAAAAGCAAATAAGACAATAAGGGATGGCACTTTTGGCGCTTTAAATCAAATTTTTAAGGAGATCAGTAGAAGTAAAAAAGATAAATCAAAATCCTGAAAAATATAGTGCACCGTGTTGATGAATAAAATTTGGACACTGGTATTTCTATTTATCCCCGGTAAGTAATTGTTAATTAGATGTGGTTTAACGTAGATATTTATAACCTATCTTAAGCAACCTCTTCTCATCTTAATTCACGCACGCCAAACTGTCTATTTTTTTGTTCAATTCTTTTATGAAAGTAATTTTTAAAATCCTCATCCGGTCCTTTTAAAATTATAATCAAACTTCCATATTCCCTGGCATACCTGTTAGTAATACTGTCAAATGCTACAGCAGATTTAAATTGTTTTATAAATGGGCGTTGCATATCGTTTCTGTCATCAGTCACTAAAATAATATTTTCATAATATTTGTTTCTCGGCATCCAAAATAAAAAACTTCCATTGTCTGTAAATGCTTCAGGCAGTTGGTATTTTTTCCTGTAAAAATTGACAGCTCCGGCCTGTCCGTAATTATCACAAAACAAGATAGACTGCGTCTGTTCATTACTATCTAATGTAGCCCACGCTTTCGCTGCCTTCTGTGCCATTTCTTCCCATCCCAGCATATCGGCAAAATCCTGCGGGAGTGGATGGTCGTGATGGTCTTCCCATTTCAAAACACCATATTTTTCCATCTTCATAGAATGATAATAATTTGCCAGCGCCTTGGGTTTTGCTACAGGTAATAAAACCGGGATCAATAACATTCCGAAGAAGACCGGAAAAATTATGAACGCATACCTCCAGATCATCGGCCGATAGGTACAAAAATTTTCAAGGTGGAAAGCGCCGAATGCAAAAAGCATCGGATATACTCCCAAAGCGTAATAACTTTTACCTTGTAATACCAGCAGAATGATCATCACGAAAAGAAAAGACCATGCGAGTGCACGATACTTTTTTGCTTTTGATGAAACGCTGATAAAATATAATCCGGCCATCCAGATAAAAAAGGTGGGAAGGTTCATCAATAACTGGTCGGCCAGGAAGCCCACAGGACTTACATATTGCAATTGCGTCTCACGCAGTTCACGCATGTGTGTAATCACCGGAAAACTATGATTGAATTCCCACAAAAGAGTGGGCAGAAATATTATGATGGAAATAATTGCCGCATAATAAAAATGTTTATTTAGGAAAATCTTTCTTTCTTTTGAAGCCAGCAGCCCTAAAAGAATACTGATGGTAAAAAATAATACGGAATACTTACTCAACATCCCCAGCCCAACGCTGATTCCAAATACATACAACCATTTATCTTTCTTTGTCTGAATAAATCTGATTATGCTATAGGCCATCATTGTCCAGAAAAAGAATTCGGGCGCATTGGGCTGGAATAAAAAAAACACGCGCAGGTAACCACCAAAAACAAAAGGAAGAAACACAAGACCAATCGCAAATGATTTTCCACCCAGCGATTGAACAATTTTTGCCGCAACAACAAAAGTCAAAGCACCAAACAGGTCGGGCCAAAACCTGATCCAGAAAATGGTATCTCCAAGTAAGTGAGTGAGCCATGCAAATACGGATAGTAAAGGCGGAATTTCTAAATAGCCCCAGGCCAGGTGTTGCCCCTCGGCAAGATATAAAAATTCGTCACGATGCGGCTCGTAATAAGAACTTTGTAATATATAAGGAAGAATCAATTTTGGGATTGCCAGGAAAAGAATGAGCCGGTTGGTTTTCTTCATGGCTTATTATTTAAATATCATAAGGCTTGGTTTAAGTAGTTTTATTTCAATAATGTCACTCCATAAGTAATTCGTTTTAAAGTTTCTTCCTTACCAATAATAGAAGCTATATCAAACACTCCCGGCCCGAATTTGCCGCCAACCAAAAAGACACGGAATGGTAGCATCAATTCTCCCGGTTTTAAACGGCTAGCCGCAGCTAATTCTTTAAAAGCATGTTCGATATCAATCACATCCCAAGAATTCATCATTAAGTAAACCCTTATCAATTCTGCAAAAAATTGGTTTTTATTGTCATTCCATTTAGGAAGAATGGCCGAAGTTTCTATGTCGGCAGGAGCCATAAAAAAGAAACCAGCTTGTTGAACAAAGTCGGTCAGTAAGGTGCACCTGTCTTTGACCAATTCAATAACACGTTCAAATTGTTCTTCATCGGTGATCGTAATGTTATTTTCCTCAAATATTTTTTTAACGTTCGGTTTCAACTTCTCTGTATCAGATCTTTTAATCCATTCATGATTGAACCATTTTGCTTTTTCAAAATCGAATTTGGCTCCATGCGCTTGAACTCTGTCCATTGAAAACTTATCAACCATTTCTTCCAGAGAAAATATTTCCTGCTCTGTACCATCATTCCAGCCTAGCAATGCAAGCAGGTTAATGAATGCCTCAGGTAAAAATCCAAGTTCTTTGAATCCTTTTATTTTACCATTTGCAGGATCATTCCATTCCATAGCAAATACCGGGAAGCCCAATCTTTCCCCGTCTCTCTTACTAAGCTTTCCATTTCCATCTGGTTTTAATATTAATGGAAGATGTGCCCACTGCGGCATGTGTTTTTCCCAGCCAAAATATTTCCAAAGCAATACATGAACCGGGGCGCTCGGTAACCATTCTTCACCACGAAAAGAATGAGTGATCTTCATCAGGTAATCATCCACAACAACTGCCAAATGATATGTGGGCATCCCATCTGCTTTCAATAAAACTTTATCATCCACCCCATCAGTCTGCATCTCTATATCACCGCGAATCATATCTTTGAAATGAACATATTCATTGCGTGGCATTTTAATCCTTATGACATGCGGAAAATTTATTTTTAGCAGTGACTCCGTTTCTTCTTTGGACAGAACCAGTGAATTGCGCATTTCCAAACGATTTTGAAAATCGTATTGCACATTATATTTCCCCTGGGCTTTCAATTTTTCCCGCAGGTTTTCTATTTCTTCCGGCGTATCAAAGGCATAATACGCATAGCCTGACTGGACCAATTGTTCTGCATATTCGCGATAGATACTTTTTCTTTCACTCTGCCTGTAAGGGCCGTATTCGCCGGCATGGTGAGGTCCTTCATCCGGCGAAATGCCGCACCATTCAAGGCAATCAATAAGGTATTGTTCAGCTCCTTGTACGTACCTTGTTTGATCAGTGTCTTCAACACGCAACACAAAAACACCATCATTTTTCTTTGCAAACAGATAATTAAACAAGGCCGTACGAACGCCACCAAGATGCAACCCGCCTGTGGGACTTGGTGCAAATCTTACTCTTACTTTACTCATCCGGCAAAGATAATTCTTTGCCTGTATTCGGTAGTTAGCGATGACAACAAATGCATTCAACCGGATCCCATTTTCTGTACCAACGAATATGTGAGAATGAATATCTTTAAAAAAAGTAAAAAAATGGATTTAAAACTAAGAGATAAAATTGCATTTGTAAGCGGATCCACATCTGGAATTGGATTTGCCGTAGCAAAAAGGATTTTGATTGAAGGAGCGCAGGTTACTATTAATGTCAGAACACAGGAAAGTGTTGACTAGTCTGTCAGCCAGTTAAAGAATTCAACGGTCGATTCTAAAGTGTCTGGTATAATTGCGGATTTTTCCAAAGTAGATGAGGTTAATAAATTGCTGGAACAATTACCCGAAGTTGAAATCCTGGTAAATAATGTGGGTATTTTTTGAGCCTAAAAATTTTACAGATATACCGGATGAAGACTGGTTTGGATTCTTTGAGATAAATGTTATGAGTGGCATTCGATTGGCAAGAC
>JBDTIC010000390.1:0-4969 GCA_039936595.1 Ginsengibacter sp.
ATTTCGATCCGGAAGTATTTTCTGACTGGGCCCAAAATTTTACAGCCTCTACAGCCCGGTACCAGCCTTTGATCAAATCTTCTTTATTATCATCGCCTGGCTCAAAGCGTTTATTGATTTTCCACTGCTGTTCAATCTCTTCTATACTGCTCCAAAAACCTGTGGCCAGTCCTGCCAGGTAAGCAGCGCCAATAGCACTCACCTCAGTTACGTCAGGGCGTACCACCGAGGTTTTTAGTATATCTGCCTGGAACTGTAATAAAAGTTCATTTTGAGTAGCACCACCATCTACACGTAGTTCTTTAATTTCAATACCTGAATCTGATTCCATGGCTTTGAGAACCTCCATGGTTTGAAATGCAATACTTTCAAGGGCAGCTCTTGAAAAGTGGCTCCTGTTGGTGCCTCTTGTGATCCCAAAAATGCTTCCTCTTGCATATTGGTTCCAATGAGGAGCCCCAAGGCCTGCAAAAGCGGGAACCATATATACTCCGCCACTGTCCTCCACTTTGGAAGCCAGTTCCTCTATTTCTGAAGCACTTGAAATGATTTTAAGTTCGTCTCTTAACCACTGCACCACGGCGCCTGCGATGAAAATGCTGCCTTCTAAAGCGTATTGAACTTTGTCTCCAATTTTCCAGGCTATCGTAGTAAGAAGATTATTTTTTGATATCATGGGTTTATCGCCAATGTTCATAAGCATAAAACAGCCCGTACCGTACGTGTTTTTTACCATTCCGGGCTTCTTGCAAATATGGCCAAACAGAGCAGCCTGTTGGTCCCCCGCAATGCCTGCGATCGGAAGTTTTGTTCCTAACAATTGTCCTGAAGATTCACCATATACTTCACTTGAAGATCTGACTTCGGGCAGCATGGAAGCAGGTACGTCGAAAAGATCGAGCAGTTCTTTATCCCAGGCGAGCGTGTTGATATTAAAAAGCATCGTGCGCGATGCATTGCTTACGTCTGTTATATGCAAGCGGCCTTCAGTAAGATTCCAGATGAGCCAGGAATCAACAGTTCCAAATGCCAGTTCGCCATTCTTCGCTTTTTCTTTTGTACCCGGCACATGGTTTAATATCCACTGTATTTTGGTTGCAGAGAAGTACGCGTCCAAAACCAAACCCGTCTTCTCCTGGATCATTTTATCCAGCTTTTTTTGTTTTAACGCATCACACTGTTCTGCCGTTCTTCTATCCTGCCATACTATTGCATTGTAAACAGGTTTCCCGGTAGCTCTATTCCAAATCACCGTTGTTTCTCTTTGATTGGTAATGCCTATAGCAGCAATATCCTCGGGTTTATAATTTCCTTTCGAAATTGCCTCGGTAATAACAGATGCCTGGGAAGACCATATTTCCATAGGGTCGTGTTCAACCCATCCCGGTTTTGGATAGATCTGATTGAATTCCTTTTGCGCCAGTGAATTAATTTTTCCACTCTTATCAAACAGGATGGCTCTCGAACTGGTTGTTCCCTGGTCAATCGTTAATATAAATTTTTTCATTAAAAAAAATATTTGAAATTTACAATATATTGTATTGCTGCCATGTTGTGTTGAAATGAAATTAAACGAAGCAAACGAAAGTACAAAATACTTATAAAATTTTTAAATTAGACTAAATGCGCTTTTATTTAAAAAACATTTTTCACTAAATAAAAGTAAGGTCATTAAAAAAATGCAACTCCAACTATGATTTCTTTTCGTGTTTTGAACAAAAGAATCAGTGGTCAACTCACAGGTTATGTGATGGTAACTTTTATTCCTGAACTTCTATACTGTTCGGCAATCGAAGAAGAAACTCCTTTATCTGTAATGATTTCATCAATCTCGTCCAACCCGCAGATTTTGCTGAAACCGCGTTTTCCAAACTTGGTGTGGTCAGCAAGAACAATTACTTTCTGGGCTACTTTTATCATTGCTTTATTCAATTGTGCTTCCATGGAATTACTGGTAGTAATGCCAGATTCAAAGTCAATGCCATCTACACCAAGATATAATTTTGTGCAATAAAAATCTTTAAGAATGCTTTCAGCATAAGAACCTACCACTGATGAAGAACTTTTACGAATCAAACCTCCTAACTGCAATATATCAATATCCGTGTGATTAATCAATTCATTGGTAACCTGTAGTGCTGAGGTAATTACTGTTAGCTTTTGTGATGGTACAATCTCTCTCGCTAAAGCTAACATAGTGGTTCCGGAAGCAATTATGATAGAATCATTGCTTTCAATATATTCAGCCGCTTTTTTAGCAATGCGTTTCTTTTCCTCAATCTGAAGATTTTCTTTCTCGTTAACAGGCCTGTCAATGGTAAACGGGTTAGTGTTACTCGCGCCGCCATGCGTGCGGAATAGTTTGCTATTTTTTTCCAGTAATTTTAGGTCTTTCCTCACTGTGACTGCAGACACTTTCAGGCGCTTGCATAGATTAGCGACACTTTCATAACCTTTAGTATTCACCAATTCAATAATCTTTTGATGCCGTTCCAGACTAGACATGAATTATTTATTTATCGTTCAAAAATAGGTAATAATCATTTAAATTCTTTTAGTTTCATTTTGTCTTCATTTGATGAATAGTAATCTTTATGCTAAATCTATCTCATAATCCTGGCAGAGTAACATTTTACACTAAGTTCCTTACAACACTGCATTAGATGGCATACATTCATAGGGAAAGTTTATTTCAAAAATTATTTTTTATGATTTCGTATAATTGCTTTAAGTTTGTTTTAGTTACTTATTTATTAAAGAATTTTATAAATGAAACTATTCGACAGGAACTTGTTGGTAAACTCTTTGGATGAGACTGTTGAATGGGACGTCCTTGTTATAGGTGGAGGTGCCACAGGCCTTGGTATTGCAGTAGATGCAGCGACAAGAGGATATAAAACACTTCTCGTAGAGCAGGCAGACTTTGCAAAAGGTACTTCCAGTAGAAGTACGAAATTAGTTCATGGGGGAGTGCGATATCTTGCCCAGGGAGATATAAGCCTGGTGCGGGAAGCTCTGAAAGAAAGGGGATTGTTATTGCAAAACGCCCCTCATCTTACTAAAAACGAATCTATTATTATACCATGTTATTCCTGGGGGCGTGGCTTTTTCTATGCCCTGGGACTGAAAGTATATGACTGGTTGTCTGGCAAACTAAGTATTGGCATTTCAAAGTTAATTTCTAAAGAAGAAGTGATTAAAAGGTTGCCGACCATAAACCAGACTTCTTTAAAATGCGGAGTGCTCTATCACGATGGCACTTTTGACGATGCACGTCTTGCGTTGAATTTAGCACAAACCTGTGTAGAGAATGGCGGCGTAGCACTTAATTATTGTGAAGTAATTTCCTTAATAAAAGATACCGAAAATAAAATTTGCGGAGCAAGTATATCAGACAAAGAAACAGGAAAGGTATATAACGTAAAAGCGAAAGCAGTAGTCAATGCAACTGGTGTTTTTGCAGATGAGATATTAAAATTAGATAACGAAAATGTAAAGTCTATTATTCGCCCCAGCCAGGGTATTCATGTAGTATTAGATAAGTCTTTTTTACAGAGTAACGATGCAATTATGATACCGCATACCGATGATGGAAGAGTTCTTTTTGCTATTCCCTGGCAGAACCACGTCCTGGTTGGCACTACCGATACTCCTTTAGATCAGCATTCGCTTGAACCACGTGCACTTGAAAGTGAAGTAGAATTTATATTAAGAACCGCTTCCAAATACCTTGATAGGGCACCCAAGAGAGCTGATGTACTTAGTGTATTTGCCGGTCTTCGCCCCCTGGCAGCCACCGACGACACTAAAGAAAAAACCAAAGAGATTTCACGAAGCCATAAAGTAATCGTTTCCGACAGCGGACTCATATCGGTGATAGGAGGTAAATGGACCACCTATCGAAAAATGGCAGAAGATACATTGGCCAAAATTATCAAGCTGCAAATGCTTCCTTTTAAAAAAGGCATTACAGAAAATCTTAAAATACATGGGTATGCTCATCAAATCGTGAACGACATGCTTGCAATATATGGCTCAGATGAAAAAGCGATAAAAGATTTAATGGATGCCAATAAGACGTGGGCTGAGAGACTGAGCAGCAATTCCAACATTTTAATTGTCCAGATAATTTGGGCTGTGAGAAATGAAATGGCCAGAACCGTTGAAGATGTCCTTGCCCGCCGTACCAGGGTATTATTCACTGACGCAAGAAAAGCTATTGAACTTGCTCCCAAAGTTGCAGCGATAATGATGGAAGAAATGGGGCACGATGAGAGGTGGAAATCCAAACAAGTTGAATCGTTTGCTGAACTGGCGCGAGGTTATTTGTTGTAAGGCACTTCGAGTTTCTTCGCTATGCTGATATTTTTATTAATGTATGCCTAAGCATTAAATGAATCGTCAGGTCCGTCACTGGAAGAATAAAATGCCTTGAATGTGGTAAGAAAATGCCCAAGTGTCGATATCCCTGAATTCGATGCTGCTGTTACACGTTATAACAAGGCCGAATTGAGACAAATTATCCATCGTGAACGCAGGATTGAATTTGCAGGAGAAGGATATTACTATAATGATATTCGCCGCTGGAAAGCCGTAGAATTATTTTTAAATGAACCATTAAAACTTATGCCGGCAGTCAGATAGAAATAAGAATCATTGACCTTGCACGGGATTATTTCTGGCCTATTCCATTAACGGAAATTGACCACAACCCGGCATTGAAGTAAAGTCCGGGTTATTGATGAAGAAAGGTCGGATTTCATACCCCCTCTGACGGTCTCCGTCTGACTGGATACAACATCAGCATAAAAAGTCCATTACTATTTGTTTAAGAGCTTTTTTACCGAATTTTTTATGGCTTACAGGGAGTTAGCTTGCAGGATGGTACAAACATCTTAAATTGTCCGATATAAAGGCAGGCCCATTAACAGAACGGTATCAGCCAACGGAAAAAGTCTTGAAATATATC
>JBDTIC010000391.1:0-2744 GCA_039936595.1 Ginsengibacter sp.
GGCCATATGGCTTTGTGATATGCTTCGTATTCTGCAATAAGTTTGTCATCATCAACCAGGTCCAACGCCAAACAATATTTCATTAGATGTAATTTTTATTATAATTTCTCGAATGAGGGAGACGCTAATTGCTTTGCCGAAACAACCCTAACCCTGCTATTGTTGGGTTTAATCTTGAAGAAATAATTTTCAACCTTACTTTTTCTGTCGTAACCGGCTCAAACTGTAACAATCTTTTGTAACCAACAGTAGTTCCTGAGGTTGCTTTTTCCCATGCACTACCAGTCCAATAATCGAGCTCAAATTTTTCAATCCTTTGGCCTACGGTAATATTTTCCTGCAGCGATAATACATTGAATGTTTTTTTACCTTTTAATTTTAATTCAATCACTGCGCTCGTATCGTGTCCTTTTGTAGTCCAGTAAGTTGAGTAATTTTCATCCAGGATTGCTTTTGGATTGATGCCATTTGCCGAGGTAATTGCAGCACCTCTTGCAAGATTATTGTTGAAAATAGCATCTCTTAATTTTTTCCATTCCTTTAATACTTTAATATCCGCATCATTGATAAGTCCCTCTTTGTCCGGCGGAAGGTTCATGAGCAATACGCTGTTACGGCCAACCGAATGGAAATAAATGTCCAGTAATTTTTCAGGCGATTTTATTTTATCATTTTCTTCTGGATGGTAAAACCATCCGGGTCTTATGGATACATCCGTTTCAGCAGGATACCACGCCAATCCCTTTGCATGAATAATTTTATCGCGGCTTCCAAGATCACTTCCTGTCATATCTCCCTGCGGCTTAAAAGCAACTCCCTGTTGAGAATTAGATGATGTGACCGACGGGTTTAAGTTATCAACCGGCACCACACTCCATTCTGTTTCCCTTCCATAGCCCGTCTCAGTACCTACCCACCGCACATCAGGGCCCATAATAGCTATTACCGCAGCAGGTTGTAACTTTCGTATCAGTTGATACCACCGGCTAAAATCATATACCTGCTTTTTGCCATTGGGTCCTTCGCCGTTAGCACCATCAAACCAAACTTCGTCTATGCGGCCATAATTAGTAAGCAGCTCTGTTAGTTGCCTTACAAAAAAATCATTGTATTCATCCGTGCCATAAAACGATGAATTTCTATCCCAGGGCGAAAGATAAACTCCAAAGCCCATGTTTTGCTTCTTACACGCATCGGCTACTTCTTTTACAACATCGCCCTTACCTTCTTTCCAGGGACTGTTTTTTACCGAATGTTCTGTAGTTTTTGTAGGCCATAAACAAAACCCGTCGTGATGCTTGGCTGTGAAAATGACCTGTTTGAATCCTGCGTCCTTAGCCACTTTTACCCATTGGTTGGCATCCAGATTTTTAGGATCAAATATTTTGGGATCTTCCTTACCGGTTCCCCATTCACGGTTAGTAAATGTGTTGACGCCAAAATGAAAGAACGCCGTGAGTTCGAGTTTTTGCCATCTGAGTTGCCGGGCAGATGGCACTACATTAGCAGCTTTGCGAATGATATCACTTTCTGAATCGGATGGTAAAATAACTGAGTAATTATTTTTTTGAGCGCCGGCAATGCCGGGAATTGCAAATAAAAAAAATATAAGGATTTGTTTCATGGATAAGATTTTTACTTAAGAACGGTACTCGCAACACTTTTTATTGATGCGGAAATACCGCTACAAGTTAACTTATTAAAATAATATTTTTATTGTTCATTTATCTTTCGGTCCCGATCAATTAACTTTATTGTGCAAATAAATCATGAAAGTTCTGCCCACGGAAATAAGCCCCGGAATTAACAATTTTTTTTCTCTAACTGAAAAGGGAGATGATTTCTTTAACGTGCCGTTTCATTTCCATCCTGAATTAGAACTGGTATTTATTGCTGATGGTTTTGGTAAAAGAATAATTGGAGACAGAACTGGTTTTTTTCATTCAGGTGATATCGTGGTGATAGGAAGCAATCTCCCTCATGCCTGGATCAGTGATGATGAATTTAATGCAAAAACATCCGCACACCAATTAAAAGCCATTGTTTTTCATCTTGATAAAAATATTTTCAGCCCTGGGTTTTATGACACGAAAGACGCGCTGCATATAAGTGAATTTTTCAAAATAGCTCAGAAAGGCATTACTATAACTGGAAAAACAAGAGAAGTTATTGAAAAACATTTAATGGCTCTGTTGCACAAGGAGGCATTTGAACGAACATTAGGTCTTTTTGAAGTGCTGCATATTCTTTCTAAATCCAACGACCTGGGCTGGGTATTAAGTGATGAATACAAGCCACAGTTGACCTATTCTAAAACCGATCGTTTAGCAGAAGCTTATCAATATGTTCAGGAGAATTTTAAAGATACGATTAACCTCTCCACTATCTCTGCAATCTCTAATTTAGCACCGCAATCGTTTTGCCGCTTGTTTAAAAAGAAGACCGGTAAAAGCTTTGTCGCCTATGTTAACGAACTAAGAGTAGAAGAAGCCTGTAAATATTTAAAGAATACAGATTGGACTATTGCTGAAATAGCGTATAATAGCGGCTTTAAAACAGTTTCTAATTTTAATAAGTTATTTAAAAGTATTACAGGTATCAATCCTACAACTTATAAAGCAGCGTCAAAGTGAATAACATTCGGTCTGTATGTAGAATAGGAGCAGTTTGTTTATCAGTATAAAAAAGTATTGCCAGCTTAAAAAGCTGGCAATACTTTACGATTTTTTATTAAAAAATTCTCT
>JBDTIC010000392.1:0-3228 GCA_039936595.1 Ginsengibacter sp.
CCACCACCGCCGCCCCGATTTCCAAAAAGCTGGTCTAAAAGATCATCACCAAATAAGTCGGAAAAAGGATTTTTTTGTTGAGGAAGGTTGTTGTTTACCACCTTGGCATTAGTCTTTGTTTTGATGTGCACAACCGTAGGAATCGCTGCAGCAGCAGCCTGTGTAAAGTCAACCGGGCCTGCTACGGGGTTGTTACCGCTGTCAAAAAAACCGGCATACTTATAATTAGCCGGAACATTTATAGCCTGGAAATTAGGATTGTTATTATTATGCTGGAATTGATTATAGCCAAAAATAACAGCCAGCGTAGTTATTGCGCTCACCAGCACAGTAATAAGAATGTTTTTTGTTTTCATCTATGGTAATTTTTATTGTAAAAAAGTTCAATATTGACTTGTTAATATTATTTGCGGATTGATCCTCAAAATACATGCCTCAGAATTAAAATTAAACTATCAGCAATTATATTTTTTACCGCTCGTTTACCTTTAACAATAAATTAAAAAGATAATCATATTTGGGTAAACGAATTATAAAGCTAATAAAAACTGCATGGTATCAATTCCATCTGCATAATCATAAAGTCCTGGCTTTTGTGTATTTCCAAATGATACACAACTATCTATAACAACACGATTTATATTTTTGTCACCGCCCACTTGCGTTTGGGCCACACGAGAATTTAAAATGTAATCTTTAGTGTTGTTGCTAACGATGCATTGTATATCTTCATTAGTTCCCAGGTCACGAACTAATGTATTTCTGTCGTCATAATAGGAATAGTGAAGCATACTCACCGGAGAAAACACACTATCATTTTCTGATAACACAATGCTTTCATTAGACATATAATATTTATTATTCATTATGAGTAATGCGAGATTATAATCATAGTTATTCTTATATTTTGTCATTTCAGAAAGATAATCATATTTCTTAAAGGCATTAAGCAGCATCACGAAATCATAGCCACGCGGTACAAATAGTTTTGTTACGTTCCTGCATCCGAGTCCGAAGTAGGTATATACATCATCAGCTAAAGAAGTAAGCTCACCATAAGTCTCATTGCCGGATAGTATAGCAACCGAGGTTTTATTATGTCTTATGACTGAAGGGTATTTTCCAAAATAATATTTAAAATATCTCTCGGAATTATTGCTACCTGTCGCTATATATGCCTCGCAATCTTTCAGATTGTCTTTCGTTTTTACCACACTGCCCACTTTTGGATTCCACTCAAACAGCTTATCAATCAGGTGCTTCAGTATTAGATCATCTTTATCAGACAGTTTAATAAATTGATGGTGGCCCGTAATAAAAGCGCAGAGAAAGTCGTGAAAACCAACAAGAGGAATGTTACCTGCCATGACAATTCCGATTTTTTTTGGTTCAATATTATCATCGATGTGATAATAATGTATCCATTCATTTAACTTGGCATAGTCAAGGTAGTCGGTAACAATGCTGTTGAAAGAGAAGTTGACGAACTCCTCGATGAACCATTTATTTTTTTCAAAGGCTTTCCGCTTTATGTTATTTAATTGGTCACTTTCTGATTGTAAGTAATCCTTTAGGTTTGCTAATAAAGTAATTTTTTCTTCAAGATTCATCGGGGTAAAATTATCTCTTTATATTTGTACTAATTATGAACGGGCAAAATTCGTAAATAATTCATTTCTGCGAAAATTGCTTAAACTACTTTATACATTATGGCTATTAAAATAACTGATGAATGCATTAACTGCGGAGCATGTGAACCTGAATGCCCTAACAATGCTATTTATGAAGGAGGCGTAGAGTGGGCTTTAGAAGATGGGACAACAGTAAAAGGTCCTGTTACTCTAATGGACGGAAACGTAATGGAATCCGGGCAGCGAAACCCACCCGTAGCAACTGACATCTATTTTATTGTTCCGGATAAGTGTACTGAGTGCCAGGGGTTTCATGAGGAACCGCAATGCGCGGCTGTTTGCCCTGTGGACTGTTGTGTACCTGATGAACTATACCAGGAAACGGTAGAGGAATTGTTAGCAAAAAAGAATAAATTGCATGTATAATTTTTTAAGGCGTAACAGCCTATTTTGCAGGTGATATTTTCTGCACACGGGCGGAGGTATTGAAAAGTACTTTCGCCTTTTTTTAAACTAACAACATGATAGTTCAAAAGAAGATACGTGCGATTGGGTTTTCATTTTTAATCACTGCAGCCGTTTTTATTTCCTGTGATCTTCAAAATACAACTGCCCGGTCTTCCTCTGAAGAAATTCTAAATGCAGATATGGAGTTTTCCGATATGAGCCGACAGGTGGGAATGAAAAAAGCATTTTTACAATATATAGATAATGAAGGCGTCTTACTAAGACCCGATCGCCAGCCTATAACAGGCGCAGATGCCATTGATTACCTCAGTCTTTTAAACGATACTTCTTATACACTTACCTGGCGGCCATCTCGGGCCGAGATATCCAAATCAGAAGACCTTGGATACACTTTCGGAATCTATACGCTCACATTTCCCGATACTACTTATAAAGGAACCTACATTAATGTTTGGAAAAAAGAAAATAAGGGTGAATGGAAATTGCTTCTTAATAGTAATAACCCAGGTATCAATTAGACATCGTTTGTCACTGCTGAAGTGGTTTGTGACGCGAACCATGGCCCGGGTACATCAGGATTTAGTGATTGCAAAAGTGTGTATATCATTTTCTACATGGTATTCAATATTCAAATGATTTACGTCTGCGATTTTTTTAACAATAGCAAGTCCGAGTCCATGTGATATTTCCGTGTTGGTGTTAGATGTACTCAGTCTCATAAATAACTTGTCAGGCGGTATGGGACTAAGTGCGCTTGTATTGCTTATACGAAATTTGTTTTTATCCATTTCAACAACTATGGTTCCGCCATTATAGTTATATTTAATTGCGTTACCAAGCAGGTTTATTATCAGCGAATCCGCAAGTAGCGGATGCAGTTGTATCGTAAATGAATCATGAAAAATGGTTTGAACATTGAGCCGTTTTTCTTTTATAAATTCATCAAACAGGCCTATATATTTTTGAATGACATCCGCTATGCTTATTTCTGTTGTGGTTTCAAACTGGTTATTTTCAATTTTAGCCAGCAATAATAAACTTTCATTTAATTTGCTCAATTGCCTCAAAGCATCTGTTGACTGCAAAATCGCTTGTGCCTGCTCATCCTTTAAATTACTGTCTTGTAGCA
>JBDTIC010000393.1:0-3565 GCA_039936595.1 Ginsengibacter sp.
AGCGGAAAACCGCCCAAAACAAAACCCGGTGAAAATAAAGGAAAAGGATACTATCACAGCTATTATTTTACCAGCGGATTGGAAACAACAGCCATGATGATCGAATATGTGAAACATTCGGGTGATAAAGAATTCCAGGATAACGTGTTGGTTCCATTTGCGCGTGAAGCCCTTTTGTTTTTTGGTAAGCACTACTTGCGTGATGATAATGGCAAAATCAGGTTAGATCCTAATCAAGCCCTCGAAACCTGGTGGATTACCATTAATTCTTCTCCTGATATTGCAGGCCTTCAATTTTGCCTGAATGAATTGCTGGAAATGAATGTTGGTAGCGAAGAAGATAAGCTTACATGGAAAAGATTTAGTACAGAAATTCCAATGGTTCACCTTCATAAGATTGACGGAAGAGAGGCTATTGCTCCCGCCCTGGAATGGGAGATGGAACGTAACTCCGAGAACGCCGAACTCTATCCTGTGTTCCCTTTCCAATTGTTTGGCGTGGCACAAGGAACTGAAGACCTTGTGGAATGGACTATGGAGCATCGTAGTAATAAAGACAAGTTTGATTATAAATGTTGGACCCAGGATCAAATAGATTGGGCCTATGCCGGTAATGCTCAGAGGGCACAGGAAGGTCTCCTGCACCGTTTCCGTCATGCGTCTACTCAGTGCCGGTTTCCGCTGTATGGTAGTAAGGGTCCTGATTCATGTCCTGATTTTGATCACTTCGGTTCGGGAAGTGTGGCATTGCAGAAAATGCTAATGCAATGCAAAGGGAAAAAGATCGTTTTACTCCCTGCCTGGCCGAAGAATTGGGACGTGGATTTTAAACTGCATGCACCGGAAAATACCACTATTAAGGCATCCGTGAAAAATGGGAAAGTCAAGATTTTACAAGTTACGCCTGAGTCGAGAAGGAAGGATATTGTGGTTAGAAAATAAGAAACAGAGCCAAACAGATTACCTGGAAACTTATATAGCAATGCGGTGGCAAAACCCATGGTCTGGTTTTAAAATTGGAGGGCGAAGTAGAGGATGGCAAGATAATCGCACTTAAAGTCACACCCGAATCCAACCATAAGGATTTGAGTTTTGCAGAGCAATGATCTCTACAGAATAAGTATCAAAAATGGCTAAGTGCTATTTGGTTTTTCACGAATTAAAGACTTTTTGAGCATATTAAAGTGTTTGAATAATTTTAAATAAAAAATGTGTGGCTAGTTTATTAAGTTTAATTGTCAAAATAATGAAAACTATGAAAAAGATATTTATAGAGGCTTTTTTCTTTTTGCTATCCTGTATATGCATTCCATTAAATATTTTTTCTCAACCCGCTAAATATTATGCTCCGGAAAAAGGAGCAATTGTTGGCAAAAATATTGGCCGTTACAATAACCGGGCACTTTACATTAACAATACCAATGCATTTATTCTTACTGGTGATCAACCTATTGCAAGGTTGGTAAAGGGGGAGTATTTATACGGCACTTTTATGCTTGCAGTCGAACGAAACGGGAAAGGAAAATGGTTGCAGCAATGCAGTCAAATAAAATCCATATATAGACCGGGGCGTATGGCCTGGGAAATTACCGACATGGCATTTCAAGGGCTCAAAATTACTTTAGAAATATTGCCACTGGCAAAAACAACTGGTATGGCCATTCGGGTTAGCGCAGAAGGAGTGGAGCAAGACGACAAACTTATTTGGACTTTTGGCGGTGCACAATGGCGTAAAGGTCAAAATTTGTCCTGGAGATTTGACGTGATGGGACAGCCTGAACTACTGACATGGGGATTTACGCCTGAAGAGAGCAAAAACAATCAAATTGAAACATCAGAACAAACCAGTTTTGTAAGTCTGGTAGATAGTATAACGCTTAACAAGCTTTTTAGCGTTGCCGCAGATTGTAGTTCAGAAGCAAAAATTGACATTGGAGAAGCATCTGGGTGGAGCAATTTAATGGCATTTAAAAAGTCGCGACCCCAACATTTGCCTATCTTAAAAGGAACGACTTCTCTCAAGAAAGGTAAATCGGTCTATTGGGCTTTCGAAGCTTTTAATCATCCGGCCAATTCCGATGTATCAGAGGTTAAGGATCCGGAAAATGCTTTCGCAGAGGGATTAAAACGTACCGTAGCTTTTCAAAACAGATTAAAAATAAATACTCCGGATAATTATCTTAATGCGGTTGCGTCCGCATCAATAGCTGCAGTTGATGGCACCTGGTATCCTCCTGTATTTGTACATGGCGCTTTGCAGTGGAATTCACGATATCCCGGATGGCGCACCATCTTTGGAGGGACGATGTATGGTTGGCACAACAGGGTTAGAGAGGAGGCAAAGTTCTATACCGATGCACAGGTTAAAGAGTCAGGCAAAAAGATGGCAAAGGCCGATACTGCCTTGTTACTTACCATACAACATCCCGATTCCCGATTTTATGGATTGGGGCGAATAATTAAAGATCAGGGTGTCTATAATATGCAAAGCCAATTTTTCGATCAGATTATTGAAGAATACCGATGGACAAATGATCCTGAACTTATTAAATTCTTCCGTCAGGCACTCGAGTTACATCTGACCTGGGAGCAAGAATGTTTTGACCCCGATGGCGATGGTGTTTATGAAAGTTATATTAATGTTTGGCCTACCGATTCACAATGGTACAATGGAGGTAGTACAGCTGAGGAAACTTCCTATGCCTACAGGGGCCATCGGGCAGCAAGAGATATGGCCCACAATGCCGGAGATTCAAGCGCCGAAAAATACCACACCCAGATATTGGAAAAGATCAAAAAAGGATTTTTCGAAAAACTTTGGATCCACAAAAAGGGGTATTCAGGCTCTTACCGCGAGCAGGGAGGCCACGAACGGTTGCATGAAAACCCGTGGCTTTATAGCATATTTCTGCCTATTGATGCCGGATTAACTTCCCCGTTACAATCAATCGAATCAGTTTATTATTCAGAATGGGCCTTGCAGAACGACCGTATGCCTTCGGGAGGACGAAGAGTGTGGACTTCCAACTGGGTTCCGGGAATCTGGTCAATACGTGAATTGTGGCCGGGAGATAATTATGCCCTTGCCCTGGCCTATTTTCAGGCCGGGTTGCCTAACGATGGCTGGGATATTATGCAGGGAACATTTATGCACAGCGCTTTTAACGATCTGGTGCCTGGCAATTTGGGGGCACCACAGGGTGGAACTGATTTCGGCGACTGCGTTCCCACTTTTGCCCGCACCCTGGTATCTGGTCTGTTTGGGTATAATCCCGATTATCCCAACGGTGAAGTGAAATTAACACCTCAATTCCCTACCGAATGGGAGAATGCCTCCATTGAATTGCCTGATGTGAAAATTTCTTTTAGCCGCAAAGAAAACAAATACAACTACTCTTTTGAATTAGCTACGGCTGCCAAACTTAAACTGCTTTTGCCCGTTGACTGTGAAGACATAAGAAGTGTAAGAGTCAATGGCAAAGCTGTATCCTGGAAGCTTCTGCCTGGCGTTGGCCGTAGCGTGTTAACACTTCAACTGCCTGAGTCAGCAAATGCTGATGTAGTT
>JBDTIC010000394.1:0-4252 GCA_039936595.1 Ginsengibacter sp.
TCCTTATTGATTTAATTGAATAATATGCCCATTTGGTTTCAAAAAATTTCTATTGATGATTTAGCCGGCATCTTTGCACCTTCGATGGCAGAATTTCTTAAAATGGAATGGGTGGAAATAGGCGACGACTTTTTAAAGATGTCAATGCCAGTAAATAACAGCACACGGCAGCCTTACGGTTTCTTGCATGGTGGCGCCTCGTGTGCTCTCTCAGAGACGATTGGCAGCGCGGGTTCAGCATTGGTAATTGATCGTGAAAACTATTATTGTGTGGGGTTAGAGATCAACGCCAATCATTTACGGAGCGTTAAAGAAGGAAAAGTTATCGCTACAGCAAAGCCATTGCATTTAGGAAAATCTACTCACGTTTGGGATATAAAAATTCATGACGACAATGAAAAACTCGTTTGTGTAAGCAGGCTGACGGTGGCAATTATGCCTATAAAAAGACAGGATTGAATTATAAAAAACCAGCTTTTTCGCTTTATATACAATTTGAAGAAAGAGCCACTATTCGATGGCTATTAATTGTAAATTTTAGATTCTCAACTGTGTTTGGTAATGCTTCAACATGCCAGGAAGACAGGTCTTAATAAATTTTTTATTTATTCTCTAAAGATCTTGATAAACAGGCTCCTCCCGATAATCTAAAAAGCCTTGAGGGTTTATATCTTTATCTACATCTGTCCCATGCACTCCGAAAGAACTTATTTCAAAATTATTCAGTAGCTCTAATGTTGCATTTGTGGCGAAAACCAGGCTATTGGGATTTACAAGTAGGTATCCAATGTCAGTTTTGACATATTTATATTCGGCATCGAGCCATAGCTGTTCTATTTTCATAACAAAAGCAATTACTGGTTTAACATAGAAATTATGATGGCGGTATATCATCATGTCTCCGAATTAAATAACTCCGTGTCTGATTGAATTATGTAATAAGTCAGAAGAATTAAGACACTTTGTTTTGAAGATCATATTTTTACGATGGTTATTTACTGTATGAATACTGATGTTGAGATGGTTAGCAATTTGTTTACTACTTAAACCTTTGCCTATCAAACTTAAAATCTCAGTTTCTCTTTTACTCAGGACATGTAGTTCTTTATTAGAATGATAATTTCTCTTAAATAAGACAGTTGTGGAATTAAAATGATTGCTGCTGACTATTTCTTGAATAGTATGCACCATCGTTTGGTCTGTTTTATAATGAGTAATGTCTGTAATTACTCCCACAATACCTAAAAGCTTTCCAGGTTTCGATCCCGGAATGAAAGAGAATCGTTGCAGTACATTAATGTATGAGCTATCGGCATTTAAAATCCGGTAATTGTAGGAAAAGACAATGTCCCTGTATTTATCGGCCGGCAATTTTTTCAGAAAGGCAATATTAGCTGGAAATATTTTTTTATTGAAGATGTTGAAGTCATCCGGATGCCATTTACTCATATATGCATCTACTCCCGATTCCATAAAATATTTTGCTGTAAAGCCGAGTATCGAAAAACATGATTCATCTACGTAAATATATTTACCAAGAGTATAGTCTGTCAAAAAAACAGTTGGGGCATAATTTGACCGCGTATCCCTGCTGCTAGCCAGGTGCTCAATTATCATATCCACATTCGATTTCAATATCAAATCCTTATTGATTTTTGAATTTGACAAGTATGCCTTATATGATATTGATTTCATAATTAGTTTTGGGTGGGTAAATTCAGGTTATAAAAATAGCCATAATTAGCTATTGTTCAAGTTATATTATAAAAATATTTTTACTGTATTATAAAACAATAGACAATAGATTTTTTATTAAAATTTAAAACTAAAAAAATGAATTTAAAACTATGCTTTCTGCTTGCTTTTTCATTAGGTAATTCGTTTCATATAGTAGCGCAGAACATTTTAGACGGGGATGCCTTAGTAGCAGTAAATACTACTGAAAATGGGAGTTCAAAATCTACATATGCACCTGAAAAAGTACACGAAAGGCCACCTCTTAACGTGGTTAAACTAAACCTGACAGGACTTTTGTTGAACAACTATGCGCTTCAGTATGAAAGGGTATTGAACCGTAAAATTTCAGTGGCTCTCCAATACAGAATGATGCCTGAAACGGGTATTCCCTTTAAGAGCACCATTTTAAAACAAGTGGGAAATGATGATCCGGAGACTAAAAAACTAATTGACGATTTTAGGATGAGCAACTTTGCTATAACGCCGGAGTTAAGGATCTATCTTAGCAAAAAGGGATATGGACGTGGGTTTTATATAGCTCCTTTTTATCGCTATGCTTCTTTCAATTCCAATGATTTGAATATATTTTATACTGACGACAATAATGTTGACCAAAGCATAAAAATGTCTGGTAAACTCACCACCAATACTGCCGGGCTGCTCATGGGCGTACAGAGTGATTTGGGGAAGCATGTAACTCTTGATATTAGCTTTTTTGGGCCACACTACGGAGCAGGTAAAGGAGACTTCACCGGCACTACATCCACTCCGTTGAGTGCTGAAGAACAAGCTGATTTAAGACAACAGCTTGAGGATCTTGATATCCCTTTGACAACGACCACAGTAAACGTAAATGCCAATGGTGCTTCCTTAAAATTAGACGGCCCTTGGGCGGGATATCGATTTGCGATATCATTGGGAATACGCTTTTAGTGAACGAAAGTGTTCAATCAACATTTACTGTAACAAAAAATTTAAATAAAAAACATAGATTTCATGCCTCAAGTGAGGACCCGCAGGTTGCTGATACGAAAGTTTGTACTGCAGATGCAAATCAGAATACTTCCTTTATAATTCCCGATGGCAGCCGGGGCGCTATTATTTTTTGGCAGGATTCCACGAGCGATGCTGCCCAGGATATTTATTACAACAAGTTAAACAGCACGGGTATAATAGTATGATCAGGGGCTTCCGCGGGCCTTTCTTTAACTAATACCACCACTTACAATACCATTGATCAGGTAATTAGTGATGACAATGGCGGGGCTTTTATAACGTGGGAAACGGATGATGGAGCAAATTTTGCTCAACTAGTACAACATAAGAAATGCCGGAGCAAAAACGTGGACTGCTATAGGCGTGTCTTTGAGCAATACCGCTTTTGGCGGAAACATTTGCAGCGATGGAAACTGTGGAATTATCCTTACATGGTCTGATTACAGAGATGATCCGGAAGATCAATGCCCTCAAACGTTTGCCCAATAAATGGTGGTGGAATAGTGCAATGGACCGTCAATGGAAAATTAGTTGCTTCTCAAAATCATCCGGTTAGTTATATGGCTTCGCCGGATGCTACTATTTCAGCGGTGTTGCTAATCTGGGCAGACCCATTAAATTCGCCGCAGGATATTATAGCACAAAAAATGTCGATAGCTGATGGTTCTTTCTTATGGGGAAATGAAGGTATTTTAGTGTGTGGTAGAACGGATGCACAAAGTGAGCCCGCTTTAATTCACAATGGCGGAAGTGGAGCTATTATTTCCTGGACAGATGGCAGAAACTCTTCGCAGGATATATATGCCAACCGGGTTCTTGCCAACGGTACAATACCTTTAATATTGGTTAAATTTGAAGCGCAATTAATTAACCAGGATGTTTTGTTGAAATGGAGTACTTCTTCAGAGCAAAACAATTCTTATTTTGATGTTGAGCGCAGCGCTGACGGCAATAATTTTTCTTCAATTGGTAAAGTAAACGCAACAGGTAATAGTTCTTCAACTATTAATTATTCTTTGCCGGATAATGATCCTGCGGCTGGAAATAATTTTTATCGTCTGAAAATGGTAGATGTGGATGGAAAATTTACTTTCTGCAAAATTATTACGGTTAACATAGTTGAAGGAAAATCTTTAAGGATATATCCTAATCCTGCCAGGAATACATTATTTCTGCATTCAAGTGGTATCGATGCAAATGCACTTTTTCAAATACTTGACTTATCTGGTAAGAAAGTGAAAGAGCAAAAATTGGTTCTTACAGGAACAACTTTTGTTGATATTAGTGATTTGCCCAAAAGCGTTTACAAGATCATTATTAAAACGAAAACAAATACTGAACAACTAACTTTTGTAAAAAAATAAAGTCATTTCGTGCCAAATATGTGAATTAAGAAATGCGGGGTATTTAAAATGTCGTATCTCGGTGTTGGAAGTGGGAGGTGGATACCGCCCACTACGGGTCGCCCGGGCTGGTGTTCTCACCAACCCGCTTCATCCGATGGTTATCGGATTTGAAT
>JBDTIC010000395.1:0-7785 GCA_039936595.1 Ginsengibacter sp.
AGGGAAGAATTTGCGAACGCACAAAGCAATTTTGAAATTGATTTTTGTGATGTAAAGGGCCAGGAAAATATAAAGCGCGCGCTGGAAATAGCTGCGGCAGGCGGACACAATGCCATACTCATCGGTCCGCCAGGTGCAGGAAAAACCATGCTCGCCAAGCGTTTACCGACAATCCTTCCGCCGTTGAGCCTGCAGGAAGCATTAGAGACTACCAAGATCCACAGCGTGGCTGGTAAACTTCCCGAGGATTCAACACTAATTTCTAAACGTCCTTTTCGATCACCTCATCACACTATTTCAGATGTCGCCCTGGTAGGAGGTGGTGGCGTACCGCAACCAGGTGAGATCTCTCTTGCTCATAATGGAGTTTTATTTTTAGACGAATTACCTGAATTTAAGCGAACCGTTTTGGAAGTGATGCGTCAACCTATGGAAGAAAGAAAGGTTACTATTTCGAGAGCGAAAGTGGCGCTTGATTTTCCATCCAGTTTTATGTTGATTGCCTCCATGAATCCCTGTCCTTGCGGATATTACAACCATCCCGATAAAGAATGTAGCTGCCCTCCCGGTGCTGTTCAAAAATATTTGAATAAAATTTCAGGACCATTACTTGACCGGATAGACCTGCATGTAGAAGTAACACCCGTTGCCTTCAGTGAATTATCCTCCACAAAGAATTTTGAAAAAAGTGAAAGCATCCGTGAACGTGTAATTCTCGCAAGAGAAAAACAGGCAGAACGTTATAAAGACAATCCCGGCGTTTATTGCAACGCACAAATGAGCAGCAAAACGCTCAAAGAAATTTGTGTGATTTCACAGGTAGGCTCTAATCTTTTAAAAATCGCGATGGAAAAATTAAATCTTTCTGCGAGAGCCTACGACCGTATTCTGAAGGTTAGTCGCACCATTGCCGACCTCGCTGATAGTGATGACATCAAACCGGAACATTTGGCCGAAGCCATTCAATACAGAAGTTTAGACAGGGAAGGATGGGCGGGATAATCGAATCTAAAAAGCTTTTGAATTAAGTTAAGCCGCAAACAAATTATCTTTGTGCATATCAATTATTTTCAATGATTCAGAACCTAACAATAAAAAACTATAATCAATTGAACAATTAAATCTTAATTGTTCAAGGATAAATGTTTTTATTGGCGAGCCCAATTCGGGTAAATCCAATATACTTGAGGCACTGGATTTGTCTTATTTATCTTGGTTGATGGCAGCAAATATTGGATACGAAAAAGATGATACCGAAATAGTAGATATAAAATCGTTCTTCCGTGTAAGTAAGGTTGCTGATCTTTTTCGCTTTGGCAATTTAAAAGCACCTATTTCAATCATCCATCCAGAGTTTTCACAAGACACATTCATCGAGCCAAAATACGATAAAACAAATGATAAGAATTATTTTGAGTTTCATAATTCAAATGGCTCCTTTACGAATTTTGATAATAGTTTTAGACCCTTGGATCCTGTCCAGTTTTATGCTTCGCCAATAAAGCCTTACCGTTACAAAAGCAATTTAAAGTTCCATGATATTGGAAATTATATTCAAAGATTAATGCCTCCTTTTGGAAACAATTTGGCAAAAGTCATTTATCATAATTCTGATATGCAACAGTTAATAAATAATTTTGCGAAAGATCATGGGTTTGAATTTATTATTGATAATGCTACAGGAAACATTTCTATACAATTAAGAATTAGCGAAGGTGTAGTTTACTCTTTGCCCTACGAAGCACTCGCAGATACCTATAAAAGAATGTTATTTTATATTGCAGCGGTGAGGCATACAAACGGTTCTGTTATTACTTTAGATGAACCGGACACCCATTCATTCCCACCTTATGTGTCCTTTTTAGCTGATGAAATAATTAAACAAGAAGGAATTCAGTTTTTTATTGCCACGCATAATCCTTATTTGCTCAACACATTTATTGAAAACACTCCTGCGGGTGACTTAAGTGTATTTATTACATCGTATGATAAGAGCACTAGGGCTACGGTTACGAAAAAGTTAAGCGAAATCGACTTGTCGGAATTATTAGATTTTGGAGTAGATATTTTTTTCAATTTAAATCGCTACTCTGATGGCAGTGTTGAATATTCTTCCTGAATGTTATGTTGATACCAAGGTAGCCGAAATTATAACCCGATCTCCTGAAAAATATAACCATCAACATGGATGCGGTCAAATAGCGAACCTATTAAGAAAAAGGCTCAAAGATTCTGTTGCTTTAGGTATCATTGATGAAGATAAAAATAAGGGTCCGATAGCGAATTATTTTCTTGAATTTGATGAAATAAAGTCTGAAAATGGTTTGATACTTAAAAAGCACAGAGAGAGAAAGCAATATTTAATTTTAATTTGTCCGGAGATTGAAAGATGGCTATTAATGAACGCGAATTCGGTTCATCTCAATCCTGCAGACTTTAATCTACCCGCCGATCTTCGCGGGTTTAAACAAATAACGAAAACACAAAATATTGATTCAAACCTTGAGTTTTATAAATTCATAAAAGATATTATAAATAGAAATTCCGTAAGCATGATTACCTTAAGAAATTGGATAAACGAGTTTAAAAATAATACTATTGAAAATAGTTTCTACTGATACAAGAAAATATTCTTCTATCAAATAGTAAAAGCAGGATGTCACGTCTTTAAAAAAAAGAATAGAGGTGTTGGCTTACAGACTGGATCAGTTTATTTCAAGCAAACAGGGAAATGGGTTACTGTAACAAACAATTTTAACCTGAGACACTGCCTCGAAATGAAAGGTAACTTCCCACTTATCATATGATACTAAACCAGAAAAAGTCAGGCCCACCAGGGATTGAAAAACACAAGGATAATAGACCTAACTATTAAGTAAAGAAGAATAGTTATCAATTTTTTTATTGAACCTAAATTTTTTAAGGATTGAACAATTAATCTTTATTTCTCTACAAAACCCTTCATAATTTAATACTCTTTTAATAATGTACTCATGCCTAAATATACCAGTGATTTAACCCACAAAACATACGAGGCTATTTGGATTGAATCAGAAAGATTCAATCGCGACCTAATGCGGAAAAGAACTGCAGAGTTGAAAAGATAGGTGATTCTTTTTGGAAAGTTGCAAACATTTTCTGCAAAATTCAATAGTTCGTATTGAATGAATAATACAGTTATTTTGCGTAAAAAATAATCAAAACTATGTGTGGTATTGCGGGGGCTGTAAACTGGAGCTATCCTTATGAAAGAATAATCGACACATTGGCTCATCGCGGCCCTGACGATAGTAATAGCTATCAATATAAGAATGTGGATTTCTTTCATCTTAGGCTTTCCGTTCTTGATATCGAAAGTGGCGCCCAGCCTATGCACTTAGGTGAAAAATATACCATTATTTTTAATGGAGAGATCTACAATCATTCGGAAATAAAAAAGCAATTTAATATTCCCGGCCATACCTCATCGGATACTGAAACACTACTTTTGCTGTACGATCACTTCGGTATTGACCTTCTTCAATACCTTGATGGTATGTTTGCTTTTGTAATTCATGACAAGCTCAAAAATCAATTGTTTATTGCCCGTGACCGCGCAGGAGAAAAACCTTTTTATTACTATTTTGACCATAAAAAATTTGCATTCGCCAGTGAATTAAACTGTTTGAAGACAATGGTACCGTTGGAAATCGAAGATGCTAATTTTTATCAATATCTGCGGCTGGGATCATTTTACAGGCAATTCACTCCATATAAAAATGTAACTGAACTTAGAGCTGGAAGCTTTTTAATTGTTGATTGCAATTCACTTTCTATTAGGGAAACCAGGTGGTGGAACATTCACGATTATTATCAAAAAAGTAATATAGATTCATTAGAATGTAGTTTGCAAAAGGTAGATAGTTTTTTGCATGAATCTGTAAAAAGACGAATAGAGTCCAGTGATCTTGAGGTAGGTAGTTTTCTGAGCGGAGGCATAGATAGCGGAATCGTTACTTCAATTGCCAGCGAATACAAGAAAAATTTGAAAACTTTTACAGTGTCTTTTGATGGGCAATATGATGAAGCGCCACTGGCAAAGTTGGTTGCGGAAAAATACCAGACGCAGCATACAGAAATAAACATATCGTTTGAAAATCTGAAAAATGATTTGGAGAAGATATTAAGTAATTATGGCGAGCCTTTCTTTGACAGCTCTGCCATACCAAGTTATTACGTAAGCCGTGAAGCAAAAAAATATGTGACAGTGATCTTAAACGGAGACGGTGCCGACGAACTTTTTGGGGGTTACAGAAGGTATGTACCATTTTCTCACTATGACTTCTTTAAAAAGAATTTTTTGATAAAAAAAATGGCTTCTGGTTTGAAGCAATTACTTCCGGCATCCAATAATAAAAAGTCTTTATACAATTACTTATACCGGCTGGCTTCATTAGCTTCAAATTCAGATTTAGAAATTTATCTTTCTGCCGGAGTTGATATTTTTGAAGATTATCAGCAGTGTATCATTGACCCTGGTTACGACTATATGGCACCCGTGAGAAAAGATTTCGGGAAGATAGCGCACAGCAAATTATCGGGTTTAAAAAAAATCATGAACATGGATTTCGATACCAATTTATTCAGTGATTTGCTGGTAAAAATGGATATAGCCACTATGGCCAATTCCCAGGAAGGAAGAAGTGTCTTTCTCTCTAAAGAATTGCTCGAATACGCCCCGTCCCTACCCGACAACTATAAAGTAAAGGGACGAACAACCAAGTTCATGCTGCGACAGTTAGCCACCAAATATCTTCCGGATATCTTAGTTAATCAACCTAAAAGAGGTTTTGAGGTACCATTAAAAAGATGGGTGGATAGCGAATTGAAGGAGCCCATTTTTGATTATCTTTCTTCTCGTAATAATTTTTATAAAAATTTTGTTCAGGAGAAATTCGTATTTGACCTGTTAAGTAAAAAAATAAAAATTGCGGACGAGAAAAGAGCAAAAATATTGTGGACTTTATTATCATTGGAAGTGTGGCATAAAAGAGTTTACTAAATGACATGACTAATATTCAAAAGAAAAAGATAGCAGTACTGGAAAACGGTCTTTTCTCTACCTACACTATGAGAGATGCGCTGATGCAATGCCTTTTGCAAAAAGGCTATGATGTGACCGTAATTACTCATTCCAATAGCTTTGTTTCACAGGTGGAAAAGACCGGGATTAAAGTGATACATATCGGGTCTGCAAATTTAAATCCGGTAAAAGTTTTAAATTATATTTTTAAACTGTATCTGGCTTTACACAAATTGCAGCCTGAAATATGTCTTACATTTAGTATCAGACCTGCTATATGGGGGAATTTTATTACGAGTTATCTCAAAATTCCAACCATTACAAATATTACTGGTGTCGGCCCCTTGTTTGAGAGTAAAAACATAGCATATCGTATTGCCCGATCTGTATATCGCTTTGCCTTGTTAAGGCCTAAAGTAGTTTTTTTTCAAAACTTCGATGATATGAATCTATTTCTTGAAAAAAAGTTTGTTGCAACAGGAATTGCTAAAAGGCTTCCTGGATCTGGAGTGGATTATCATAAATTCATCCCAATTTATAAAGAAAAAAATGGTGTTAGCCCGTTTCTCTTCCTCTTTATAAGTAGGTTGATTAGAGATAAAGGAATATTTGAGTTTGTAGATGCGGCAAGAGTTATCAGGAAAAAATATCCAGATGTCATCTTCAATGTTATAGGCCCTTTCTGGCACCAGAATCTAAAATCAAATACCATCACAAAATCGGATCTCCAAAATTGGATCATTGAAGGTATTATAGATTATCAGGGAGAAAAAAAAGATGTAAGAAAATTTATTGCCGAAGCAGATTGTATAGTGCTTCCCTCTTATAGGGAAGGTACTTCTAATATTTTACTTGAAGCGGCAAGCATGGGAAAACCCATAATCACGACTAATACCACCGGATGTAAAGAAATAGTTGAGGATGGTGTTACCGGCTATTTGTGCAAGGTGAAAGATTTCTGGGACCTTTCACAAAAAATGGAAAAAATGATCTTGCTGACAGAAGAAAATAGAAAAAATATGGGGCAAAAAGCAAGACAAAAAATGATAAAGGAGTTTGATAAACAAATAGTATTAGATGCTTATCTGAAAGCCATAAGTGAAATTTTGGCCTGATCAGAAAATATTGATAAAAAAATATTTAAACTTTTTGTATATGAACTTAACCTGTAATAGTTTTATAGTTTTGTTGCACACCTATTATTATGACCCAATTTCCGAACGACCAGGAACTTTTAGAATTGTTTAAAAATGCTGCAACCAAAGAGCAGGCATTTACCACTATTGTAAAAAAGTACCAGGAAAAATTATACTGGCATATACGCAGGATGGTCATTGACCACGATGACGCAGATGATGTAGTTCAAAACATGTTTATAAAGGTGTGGAAAGGCCTTGAAAATTTTCGTGAAGACAGCCAACTCTATACATGGCTTTATCGGATAGCCACCAACGAATCGCTTACTTTTTTGGCTCAACAGAAAAAAAGAAAGATTACTTCACTTAGTGATGAAGACAATGGATTAAGTAATAAGTTAAGGAGTGATACACATTTTGATGCTAATAAGCTGGAATGGAAACTTCAATTAGGTATTCAATCGTTACCGGAAAAGCAAAGGTTAGTTTTTAATCTGCGATACTATGACGAGATGCCCTACGAGGAAATGAGCCGTGTTTTAGAAACAAGTGAAGGCGCTCTGAAGGCAAGTTATCATCATGCTGCGAAAAAAATAGAGAATTACATCCTGAATCATTAAACTTACAGCATTAAAAATAGTCTGAAAAGCGTGTTGAAAGAAAAAAATGAAATATTAAATGAATTAGAATCTATAAGTCCTGCATTGGCAGCTATAGACAAAGTAAATGTCTTTTGGGTGCCGCAAGGCTATTTTAATGATCTGCCACAAAAGGTTTCAACATCTATCTTCTTTGATCATCACCCCAAAACGCAGGTGAGCGATATCCCTGGAGGCTATTTTGATGACTTAAGCAATAAAATTCTGATTAAAATAAAGAATAACCCCACAACTTCAAATGCAGATGATGAGATAAGAAATATTTCTCCTCTGATCCATTCTTTAAAAGAGAAGAAAGTATTTAACATTCCCTCAGCTTACTTCGAATCACTTAGTAATCGTATAGTCAATAAAGTAAAACCTGATCGTGCAAAAGTATTTTCATTATCTACTTCTGAGAAATGGTGGAAGTTTGCTGCAGCAGCTATGATTGCAGCGATTATCAGTATCTGGGCCTTGCAATTGTTCAATAATAAAAAAGCCGATAATAGCAGCACTCAACTTGCAGCTAATGATTCCAAAAGTCTTCCTGCCTATATTCAGGACGCAGATCAATATAAGACTCCTGAGGAATTAACAAGGGGAATCGCTTCGCTAAGCGACGATGAAATTGCTTTTTACCTGGAACACCATGGTAATATTATGGATGATTATTTGCTTACAAAAGATATTGACACCAAAGAACTACCTGAGGCTACCGACTATTTAATTGATGAGAATACATTAAATAACTTTCTTAAACATATTGACGATCAAACATCAACTGAAAATAAACAAGTGAAATGAAAAAATATTTACTTTCCTTGATTGCAATATTTACTTTTTTTCAGGTCAGCGCTCAGAATGGCCAGCGAAGTGAAAAAATACAGGCTTTAAAGATTGCCTTTATTACTCAAAGATTAGACCTGAATTCTGCAGAAGCCGAGAA
>JBDTIC010000396.1:0-4519 GCA_039936595.1 Ginsengibacter sp.
CCATTTAGGCGGCAAAGCTCCGCCACCATTATATAAATTATAACGCCTCACGGCATCTAACATTTCGGGTCCGCCAAAGACAATGATCTCAGCGCCTTCGGCAGGTACCAGCATTTCAATGTTATCAGAATAAGGATTTGCCTGCCAATGCTTATCGGTATTCCTGTCGCGAACCACAGGCGGATGTTTACTATCCCGTTCCACCGCGGTACCCACCCATACATCAATATATCTTGCGGCATTGATGAGTACCCCATATCCTTTTGAAGAAATATAAAAAGGCACAGGTGCATGAGTGCGGCCGTTATCTTGCCCGCCATAATGATCTACATGCAGGCGCATAATGCGGCCCCGTTGCTCAACAGTTTTGAAATGTAAGCCCAGGCCATAAATTTTTTCTACAGAATCCAAAGGAAACCGCAGGTAAGTTTTGCCATCCACCAGCGATGCCTTTATTTCATTTTCAGGCAAAGGGAAATGTACCTGAGGCATAATGGCTAAGGCTTCCGTTTTAGGATGCAAACCGGTCACAGTATAAAAATTAAATTTATCCGGCTTTCCCACTGTAGCACTCCAAATACCTGGCGCTACCTCCCTCCATTTTAAATTAATTTGGGCAGACGAAGCCGCAATTGAGAACACAAAACAGACAAAGAGAACCCTTTTCATTTGTAAAAATCTTACTGCTAATGTCGTTCAAATTTTTTTGAATCCGTAAGAATGTATCCTAAACTCGACCTGTGCAGGCGCAACAAAGAAGTAGGTGCCACATATTTAATTAGATGAAAACCACTCGCTTTTGGTTGGGGTCATAATTTGAATTGTGCCAAAAGCATCCTTTTTCAACAGATGGGAAATTGGTTAAGTTGGTTAAGTTGAATTATTTCCCGAATTAAAATACGCTACGTTGGTATCTTTTCTAAAAATCTTTTCTTAGATTTGCAGCCCTTTCACAAACAGCAAGGATGGTGCCTGGCTGATATGACGAAAAAATAATTTTTTAAAATAGAAAATAATTAAATAATGCCGGGGAAAAAACGTACTTACCAGCCTCATAAACGCCGCCGTAAAAGTGTACATGGTTTCAGAGAGCGCATGTCCACAGCAAACGGACGTAAAGTTTTGGCAAGCCGAAGAAGAAAGGGTCGTCATAAACTGACCGTTTCTGATGAGCACGGAAGTAAAAAATAAATCATTTACATAAGAAATATTTAAAATAGCCTCTTTTACGGGGCTATTTTTTATTTTGGCTTATATTTATTTTCAATTCAACACCATTATCATCAACGAAAGATTTACTTTAAAGGGAACCGAACGCTTGAAAAGCCGTAAAATCATTCAGCGGCTTTTCAAAGAAGGTAAATCATTTTCACATTTTCCATTCAGGATAATATATATCCCGATCGAAAATGACACCACACCCTTGCTAGCCGGTTTTACTGTAAGTACCCGAAATTTTAAAAAAGCGGTGCACAGGAATCGTATAAAAAGATTAATGCGTGAAGCATACCGCCTCCAAAAAAATAGTTTAGTGGCTTCCCTGGAAGAAAATCAAAAAAAATTCGCAATATTTTTTATTTATCAGGGCAATAAACTGCCGGTATATGAAGAAGTCTTTGAGAAGATTGGAGGGGCTGTTCAAAGACTCCAAAAGATTTTTGATTAGCGCATTCAGACAGACGAATAGACAGTTTTGAAATCGAACAAATGAATGAATGTATAAATTTTGGACAAACGATGCAAACTATAAAGAATACTGTTAAATTATATTGTCTAAAATATAAGCTTCCTTAGATTAAGAAATAAACAAAAAAAAGTCTCCTCTTATTTTGAAAATTCTTACAAAAATAAATCTGGATAAAGTTTAGCCCCCGGCTTCACCGCATATTTTTCAAGATCGGTAATTCCTTCCTCTTCCAATACCGCGTCATCAATAAAGGAATTCCCGGTACACTCCGAAGAAGGTCTTTGCAAAATATAATAAGCAGCATCTGCAATAATTTCCGGCGTGCGGCTCATGTTAACAAGGGCTTCACCCCCTAACAAATTTCGTACAGCAGCAGTGGCGATGGTAGTCCGTGGCCATAAGGTATTGGCAGCGATATCATATTTTTTTAACTCGCCCGATAAGCCCAGCGCAATCATAGACATATTGTATTTGCTCATCGTATAAGCAACGTGGCCAGTCAGCCATTTCTGATCAAGATTGATTGGCGGCGACAGATTTAAGATATGAGCATTCTTGCCCTTTTTCAAATAAGGAATACAAGCTTTGCTTACAAAAAAGGTTCCCTTGACATTGATGTCATGCATCAGTCCAAAAGCTTTTGCATCGGTTTTCTCCACAGGCGTTAATGAAATAGCAGAGGCATTATTAATGAGAATGTCAATTCCTCCAAAAGTGTCAACTGCCTTTTCTACTGCATTACTTATTTGGTCTTCAAAGCGTATATCGCATTGAACGGCCAGGGCTTTGCCTCCCGCCTCTTCTATTTCTTTTGCGGCGCTAAAAATAGTGCCGCCCAGTTTAGGATTTTCTACGGTTGACTTTGCTGCTATAACGATATGTGCGCCTTCTTTTGCAAGTCGTAATGCAATGGCTTTCCCTATACCACGGGATGCGCCCGTAATAAGAACTGTTTTATTTTTAAAACTCATCGTAACATGGTTAAGTTGTTAAATATTGGGGTTTGTCGTACGTGCTGACTTTAAAAATACAATTTAAGTTTGAGTTAAAAGTAGCGCTATCTTTTGAAAAAAGGGATTTGGTCCTAAATTTAATTGTACATCATTTGGAAACATGATTACATTCGTTCACTAAAAAAGGTTCTCAAATCATTTGTAATCCGATGCTGAAACAAGACCAATTAAAAGAGCGTTTCTATTCTCTCGATGTTTTTCGCGGCGCAACTGTATGCCTGATGATCCTGGTAAATAATCCCGGAAGCTGGGAACATATTTATGGTCCCTTGGACCATTCGCTGTGGCATGGTGTAACTCCCACCGACCTTGTATTTCCTTTTTTTCTTTTTGCCGTGGGCAATGCCCTGGCTTTTGTAATGCCACGTTTGGAAGCAGGCGGGCCTTCCATCTTCTGGAAAAAAATTATTAAAAGAACTTTGCTTATATTTTTGATAGGTCTTTTTTTAAACTGGACCCCTTTTGTAAAATGGGATAATGGCAGTATTGTTTTTAAACCCTGGAGCTATTTTGATACGAATGGTTATCCGCAGGGAATAAGGATCATGGGTGTTTTACAACGGATTGCCCTGGCCTATTTTTTTGCCTCGGTCATCATTTACTATTTAAAAATCCGGGGAGCCTTTGTTTTTTCCTGCATCCTGCTCTTGGGCTATTGGTTTTTGTGTGTTGCAGGAAATCCGGCAGATCCCTTTAGCTTATATGGTTGGTTCGGAACAAATATTGATAAAACTATCCTGGGAGATGCGCACATGTACCACGGAGAATGGAGAAATGGCCATCCGGTTGTATTCGATCCTGAAGGATTGATGAGTACATTAGGAGCAATAGTGCAGGTAATTTTCGGATATTTTGTGGGTGACTATATTGTTAAAAAAGGAAAAACACCCGAAATGATCAATGGATTATTTGTAGCGGGTGCTGTTTTTCTTTTTGCAGGTTATGTCTGGGATATGGTTTTCCCTATCAATAAAAAAATATGGACCAGCTCTTATGTAGTTTATACTACAGGGCTTGCTATGGTGATTATTGCGGTAATGATTCAGCAGATTGAATTGAAACACCGGAATGGATGGCTGAGTAAGTTCTTTGATGTATTCGGCAAAAACCCACTTTTTATCTTTGTGCTAAGTGGCTTTCTTCCCAGGGTATTAAGTTTGGTAAGAATTCCTTCTGGGATAGACACGACGGGCACTCAACTTTATTTGACACCATTCTCATGGTTTTATGAGCATATTTGTAAACCTGTCTTTCCTCAGAATCTTAATAACGGCTCCCTGCTATATGCTTTTTGTATGATTACCTTCTATTGGCTAATCGTTTATTGGATGGATAAGAAAAAGATTTATATAAAGGTGTGAGGCCCACGTTAATCCATTTTATTAACACAACAAATAGAATAAAAATACTTTTTACACCCGGCAAGTAAAGAAAATCCCCGAACTAAAAAGATTCTACAGAATGAATATTTTAATAACTTTCGTTTTATGAAAAAGCGATTTCAGGCAATCGTCAATAAAAAGCACCAGTTTGACTTAACGGCCGAAGACTCACTGGCTTTTAGAAAAGTAAATGCTACCAGCATTCATGCTACAATAAATCATGACTCGGTAAATGCAGATATGTGTGCTACTGATTTTTGTAAGAAAAAATATACCATTAAAATTAATTCCGCATTTTACGAAGTAACGTTAAAGAACGAACTGAAATTGCTCATTGATCAACTGGGATTAGTCACCAATGTAGGTTCTGAGTCAAATGAGCTCATATCGCCCATGCCGGGACTTGTGGTAGATATATTGGTAAAAGCAGGTTCGGA
>JBDTIC010000397.1:0-3285 GCA_039936595.1 Ginsengibacter sp.
TGTAGTGTAATCGTTTTAGTAATGACTCCTCTGGTGGTATCCATCTCATAAATTGCAGGCTCTCCGCCACTATCATTGTGCCCGTATAATTTTCCATCAAAGCAAATCATTCCGCTGATCTCATGAACTGTGTCAGGAAGGGTAGCCTTTCTCAGGTTTTTTAAGGCAACTATGCCATCAGGATAAATACATGAGCCATCGCTGACAGTAGCAGCAGGATTGTAATTGGAAGAGAGGGGGTCCATACAGCCGTGAATCTGTGCTTTTGCTGAGAGACAGAATAGCTGCACTGTCAAGAAAATGGGAATAGGGAAACGCATAAATATGATTTGAATTGGATTTGCCGATTCAAGGTAATAAAGTTTGGCGACCGCTGTGAAGGCATATAGAAATGCGGTTTAACAGAACAATCCCTAAACTATCCAAAGATCGCTAGATAACTTTTGCCAAATCAGTGTTTTATCGCTGACTTATAGTAAGTTGTAGGATCGCAGTCAATTTTATTGCGGAACGATAAAGGTCCTAAATAATTAAGGAGTCTGGATACTTTTTACCCACATTGCGGTATAGCGGTGGGATGGCCGGACAAACGTGCGGAGCGATCGGGTTGTCCTTGAATTTTTTGTTTATTTTTTGTTCAAGCCAAAAAGAAAAAGAATCAGAACAGCAAATGAATTAAATATACAAGATCGTACGCGTTCACTACTTAGAAACTTGATTCTGTCAATTTATAATAAATCTCTTCTAAGCACCTCTGCTGATTTTGGCGATAAGTAGCCCAAAGGAATATCAAATACCGTACGGGCGCCTGTCTGACCTTCTTGAGCCATTTTCCCAACTGCCCTGGTGTAGGCAACTAACACGCTGGCTGTAAATTCAGGATTACTCTCCAACTGTAAGTTAAATTCAATTTTTTGTTGGGTGCCTTTACCGGTAATCCCTGAGCGAAATACAACGCCTCCATGTGGCATACCCGAATGGTTGGCCAATAAATCCTCCGCCGAAATAAAATGAACCGTAGTATCGTATTCTGCAAAATAGTGAGGCATTGTTTTGATGGCTGTTTCTATAGCAGATAGATCAGCTCCTTTCTCAGCTTCGACATAACACACTCTTTTATGTTTTTCTGCAGTTGACAAAATAGGATTTTCACCTGCTCTTACTTTCTCAATGGCGCTATCAACCGGCAGGGTATATTGAACCGCATTTTTTACGCCAGGCACCCGCCTCACCGCATCTGAATGGCCTTGGCTTAAGCCCTTGCCCCAAAAAGTATGAGTCGTCCCTTGTGGTAAAATACTATCGCCCAGCAAACGCATCATAGAAAACAATCCAGGATCCCAGCCCGTAGAAATAAGACTCAGTTTCTGATGTTCTTTAGCGGTCTCATCTACCTGTTGAAAGTAGGCAGGGATTTTGGCATGTGTATCAAAACTATCTACGGTATGAAACCATTTTGCCACCTGGACCACTTGCTCCGGCAAGTCTGTCGCAGACCCTCCACAAAGAATCATTACATCAATTTTATCTTTATATTCTTCTAATTGCGAAATAGCAACCACTTTTGAACCAGCATCCAGTTCAGAAGGCACTCTCCTGGTGAAGATTGCCACCAATTCCATGTCTGGATTTTGTTGTAGTGCTAATGCAGCCCCTTTTCCCAGGTTGCCATAACCTACTATACCCACTCTTAAAATATCCTTAGTGTTGTCCATTGTGATTTTTGTCCGTTTTTTATAAAAGTTACCCTGTGCTGAAGCTATTCCCGCCCTCAGACAGTTATAATAATGAATGAAAAAAAATATGGGTAAAATTAAGGATCTTAATTTTAATTGTGCGTAAAGAGGGCACATTAAATGCATTTCAATCCGATGATTATCGGATTCGATAGCTATCGGATTATCCTGCTTTGACCACAATAACGCAGAATACACCAGAATCTTTGGTGTGAATTGCACCCCGGTATATTTATCAGGGCAAACGCCTCTAAATAAAAAAGAAGTTTAATGAATCTGTACTCAAATACCAAAGGGATGAAATGTTTATAGCATTATTTTTAACCGTTCCATGTTACCAATTTTTTATCACTGAGAAAACTTTCCATAACCTGCAATTTTAATCACATAAGCATAAGGATCTTTTATTTTATCTGGATCATAATCCGGTAAAGTAACTACTACATCTTTCCCCCGCTGCCGCCATTGAACATTCTTTTTAGTTGATAAGAAATTGATAAGAGCTCCCTTCGGTAATTTTAGGGGCTTCATTGAGCGGAAGAATTTCAGCGTCATAGGACTAATAGCTTAATGAGCGGTGTAAGATGATTTTTAAAATTTCATCGCCGGCAGTAACGTACAATATATTCTGCGCTTTGTCAAATGAACAATTAGAAGTTTTTTTGGCATACACTTTTATCAATCCTAATAACTTTCCGGCGGGCGAAATAATATTAATTCCATCCGGCCCGGCTGCAAACAGGTTTCCGTATTTATCAATTTTAAATCCGTCAGGGCCTTGCTTTACAGTTGCTTTTTCTTTTAGTGGGGCTGCATCAAGCAACACGCGGCAATCAGTCAGGTTTCCATTTTCATCTATATCATAAGCATACCATTTTGGTTTTGTATTATCACTGCTGGCAATGAATAATATTTTTTCACCTATGGAAAGTGCTATACCGTTAGGTTTGGGAATGCTGTCTATAAGTAGTGTTAGTTTTCCATCGGCGCTTATTTTATAAACTCCTTCAAACTTTAATTCCCTTTCAGTGTCTTTATCACCGTCAGGCAGACCATAAGTGGGGTCAGTAAAATAAACATTGCCCTTGCTGTCGCAAATTAAATCATTAGGGCTGTTGAGTTTTTTGCCATTATATTTTGCTGCAAGAATTGTATAGTCAGCTTTGGGATTTTCGAGTGTAGCATTCATTCTTACCACCTGCCTATTACCTGACTGGCAAAGCAATAGCCTGCCGTCATTATCAAGTGTTAAGCCGTTGGAGCCGGTTTCGCCTTTGCGTGGCTCACTACCTGTATAGCCGGAATTTTTTAGGTAAACACTCACGGTATCACCTTGTTGCCATTTGTATATTTTATTTTCAGGCACATCAGAAAATAATAAAAATTTTTTATCTGCAACCCACAGCGGCCCTTCTGCCCATTGGAATCCTTTTGCAATTACTTCAAGGGTTGCATTACTGTTAATTGACTGCAAAGCATTGTTATCGTAAATCTCTACTTTACCAATCGCATCCGCTTTCTCAGCAATTTTATTGTCAGCTGAATTATT
>JBDTIC010000398.1:0-5340 GCA_039936595.1 Ginsengibacter sp.
TTCAACCTGATGAATGGGTTAGCTACGAGTATGCAAAAGTAAAATATGTATATGACCAGTTTAACAGCAGTGATAATACTGCTATAGAGTTTTTTAATGGAGGACATTCTTCAAAGAATGACGGAACATTTGAGTTTCTGCATAAACATCTTAGCTGGCCTTAGTACCTCATCTTGATTGAATAGAAATATTCCGGAATTAAGATTGTATTTAGACTGAAATAGTACCTAGGTATTTTAGAGTCCCTTGATGGTAAGCCAATTATTACAAGCTTTTTGGCGTAATAGATTCAGCTAAAATAAATATGAGTTTGTATAGAATATGTTAGTAAACATAGGCTGATTACCGGGAACGTTATCGGATAATTTGCATTGTCTGGTAAACAAATCGGGTTAGCTTTCGTATTGTTCGATTGTATCATGTAAATTAATCTGCTATGTCAAAATCCTTATTCCCTTTTTGTATCTCAATAAAATCACCTGCCTAAATCAAAAAAAATAGGCAAGACGGAAAGTGCTTTTCGTTCCGTTAGCCTGAGTCAGAATAAGTAAATCTTTAAGTACCGAGAACGTTCTCGGAGATTTTGTATTGAAACTAAATAAATCGCATTAGCTTTCACTCCTAAATTAATTTGCTATGTCTAAAAATTTATTACTGCTTTTTTATTTCAAAAAAGTCACCACCCTAGGTAGGAAAATAACAATTCTTCTGTTTTTTTATTTTTTATCTTCATTCTCTATTGCCCAACAAACAATTAATGGGAATGTTACTCACGATAATGTTCCGTTATCCGGAGTATCTGTAAAGATAAAGGGAACCTTGAGAGGTACTACTACAGGCATCGATGGTAATTTTTCAATTAAAGCAGACAGACGTGAGACACTTGTATTTTCATCTGTGGGATATGAAGAACAGGAAATAGAAATCACAAACGGAAGCGATCTTCACGTTCAAATGATTTCCACAGCATCCACATTAGGCGAAGTGGTAGTTGTCGGTTTTGGTACCCAGAAAAAAATGAATTTGACAGGATCTGTGTCAACAGTAAGCAGCACAGAGCTGGAAACAAAAAACGTTGCGAAAGGATCCCTTGCTTTGGCGGGCGAACTAAGTGGTGTTTCGGTACGCCAGGCGTCGGGGAATCCAGGTAAGAACTCGGCTAAAATAACCATTAGAGGCCTAGGTTCATTCAGCGGAGCGGGCACAAACCCGTTAGTACTTGTTGATGGGATTGAATCATCTTTGGATAATATTGATCCTAATGATATTAAAAGTGTATCAGTGTTGAAAGATGCAGCCTCGGCTTCTATTTATGGTTCGAAAGCTGCAAATGGGGTGATATTGGTTGAAACAAAAATGGGCACCTCCGGACCAGTAAAAATAAGTCTGTATAGTTATTTTGGTACTCAAAAGGCAACGACAATGCCACAGTTTCTTGACTCTTGGGATTATGCCGCCGCTTATAATGAAGCACTTGTTAACGGTGGAGGTTCTCCCAGATATACACCGGAAGATATTCAAAAATATAGGTCAGGAACGGACCCCATAAACTATCCTAATTTCAAGCATATGGATTATTTATGGACATCCGGAAAAGGAATTCAGAATAAAGAGGGAATAAGTTTCAGTGGTGGTTCAGACAAGACCAAATATTTGTTCTCTGGCAGCTATTTTGATCAGCAAGGTCTGGTTATGAAAAATTTTATTAAAAGGTATGACATGAGATTAAGTGTCAATAGCAAGATCAGGGACAACATGGATCTCACGGTAAACCTTTCAGGTAATAATGCTGATACATGGGAACCTTCTGCAGCTACTGCGGCAGGTATAGATGTTCTTACAAGGGGGGCGTTAAGGCTTACTAACAGAATACCTGGTCCTTTACCCGATGGATACTTTGGAACGAATGAAACCATTCACCCCGAAGCCGACTTGAATAGCAAGTCTTTTGTCAACAACAAAGATTTTTATTTATATGGGAATGTAGGTTTGACATGGAACTTTATAAAAAACTTTAAAATGAGTGGCCGCGCAGGTTATACCAATTCTACTAATGAATATAATTGGTTTGTAGCTGCCTATAAAATTACTCCTACAATGAGCATTACACCCAATAAGTTGACTAATAGATGGTCAAAGGGTTCTGCTATGACATTACAGTATTTACTGGAGTACGAAAAGTCATTTTCAAATCATTTTATTCACTTGTTGGGCGGTTATTCTCAGCAACAATATAAGAGTTCTTTTCTGGGAGCGTTTAGAGATCAGTTTCCCAATAATGATATTTACGAAATTGATGCCGGCGCGGTCGCTCATGGAACACAAACAGGAAATGCAAGCCAAAGTAAGTTAAGGTCGTATTTCGGAAGAGCCAATTATTCTTACCTTGATAAATATTTATTTGAGGCAAATATCCGTTATGACGGCTCGTCCCGATTTGCGGAAAACAATAGATTCGGTGTATTCCCGTCTGTATCTGCCGGATGGCGTATTTCGCAGGAAAATTTCTTCCGTAATGCTTTACCCTGGATGAACGATTTAAAAATTCGGGGATCATGGGGCAAACTAGGTAACCAATCAGTACCGGATTACCCTTATCAGAATCTATATTCATTGAGTCAGAATTACCCATTTGGAAGCGCCTTATCCTCGGGAGCAGCAATTCTTACGCTTGCTAACACAAATATTACATGGGAAAAAACAGCAATGAAAGACGTTGGATTAGATATGACCGTCTTAAATGGGAGACTCTCTTTCACGGGTGATTATTTTGTAAAGACTACTTCTGATATACTTTATAATATTTCTGCATCCGGTATCTTAGGAGCAACTCCGGCTCAGCAAAATGCGGGGACTGTTGAAAATAAAGGATGGGACTTCGATGTGTCTTACAAAGGAATGTCTGGAAACTTTTCGTATGGAGTTTCAGCCAATATCTCTTTTGTTAAAAACAGGGTAATTAGTTTATCGAATGTAACGAAGGATGTAACGAGAGGATTATTCGTCGGGTATCCAATGAATAGTCGTTATGGATATATTGCTGATGGTCTTTTTGTGGATGCTGCAGATGTGGCAAAATATCCCGCCCAACCATATATTGCATCACCCGGAACTATCAGATTTAAGGATATTAGCGGTCCGCAAGGAGTGCCTGATGGTGTCGTAAACTCAACGTATGACAGAACAATTATTGGTCAACCATTTCCAACCAGTACCTATGGATTAACATTAAACGCGAAGTATAAGGGTTTAGACATGACGGTACTCTTTCAAGGTGAAGGAGGCAGAAAAGACTATGTTGCTGCCTGGGAATTTTTTGCTTTTGATAACGACGGCAATGTTCAAAAGTGGATGTATGATAATAGATGGACTCCTGATAATCCCAACCCCAATGCAGGGTATCCCAAAATGGATATTAAATCAACCAGCTATCTGCCATTAAATCAGGGTGGCTCACCTTCGACCTTTTGGCTAAAAAGCGCTACCTTCTTAAGACTAAAAAATATTCAGATAGGTTACACCTTGCCAACTGCAATTACTAATAAATTGTCTTTGAAAAAGGTACGTTTATTTGCAAACGGTGAAAATCTTTTTACAATTGATAATTTTTATCCTGGGATGGATCCCGAGATGAATGTCTCAGACAGCTACGGATTCTATCCGCTTACCAGAACATTATTGTTCGGGATAAATGTTAATTTATAATTATAATAAAAAAGTAAGAAATTATGAAACCGATAATAAAAATACTGAGTTTGTGCCTTGTAACTTGTTTAACAGTTCTTACAGGTTGCAAAAAAGATTGGTTAAACGAACAGCCTCTGGGACAAATATCTGATGTAGCTTTTTGGAAAACCAGCGACGACGCCATGCAAGGATTGACAGCTGCATATAAATTTGGCATAGGTGTCTCTGTAGATAATTATAATGTAATAAGAGGACTACTGGGCGCCACTGACGATAGCCGGTTTAAAACAAATGCAGATTTTACAATGGGCTTGTTCGAGTACCCGTCAGAGTCTATAATCATAGGACCCACTTGGAAAAATGGTTATCGCGCAGTCTTTATGTGTAATGTTTTTTTGGAAAATGTTACGAAAGTTCAAATGGATGAAGCCTTAAAAGCACAAATGATAGCTGAAGTCAGATTCATCCGGGCCAACCAATATTTTTGGTTGTTGCAATATTATGGAGGAGTACCCTTAGTCACTAAGCAATTATCTATTGATGAAGCAAATACCGTTACACGAAACACCAGGAAGGAAATAGTGGATTTTTGTTTGACCGAATTAGCTGCGTCTGCTAAGGATCTGCCTGCATCCCGTAATGCAAGCGAGAAGGGCAGGATCATAAAAGGGGCTCCGTTAGCAGAATTGGGCAGGTTATTAATGATCGAAAAAAGATGGTCAGAAGCTGCTTCTGCATTTAAGCAAATTATTGATCTAAACGTTCATATCATTGACCCTAGTTATCAAAAAATATCCAGAGAAGAAGGAGAAAATAGTAAAGAGATTATTTTTTCAAGAAATTATATCGCAGGTCTTGATGGTAATAATACTAATCAAAAGAATCTCCATCCTGCATTTTACGGTGGATACCAGGAAAACAATGCATTTCAGAATTTAATAGACGACTTTTTAATGAAAGATGGTTTGACGATTTCACAATCACCTTTATACAATTCTGATAAGCCGTTTGAAAATCGTGATCCGCGGCTTTATTATAACATGTTTTTGCCTGAATATACTATGTTTAGAGGTACGCTATATTTGGGTAATCCGGCTTTGACCAGCTTTGGAATAAAATCACTTATCGGCGCTACGGGATATGGTTGTAAAAAATACATTACTGAAAATTACTCCGGCGATATCGGTTCATCGGGAGATGATGTTGTTTATATCCGTTATGCAGAAGTTCTTTTAAGCTATTTGGAATCTAAATTAGAAGCAGGCGACCCTATTACCCAGGACCTGCTAGATGAAACAATTAATAAAGTTCGGGGAAGGGCTGAGGTACAAATGCCACCGGTTACAGAAACTGATCAGGTTAAGTTAAGAGAGATTGTTCGCAGAGAAAGACGCGTTGAATTATGTTGGGAGCCATTAATAAGATGGATGGATATACATAGGTGGGGTATTGCTTCCGAGGTTATTAACAAGAAATTCTATGGAATGAAATTAACGGATGATCCGGCCAACTATACAGCCTATCCTGTTAATTCATCAGGCCATTTATTTAGCGTGGACAAAACGGGTTATTATAAGACTCCTGCAAACGATTTATGGCCTATCCCTCAAAGTGAAATTGACTCTAATCCTAACCTGGAACAAAATCCTGGTT
>JBDTIC010000399.1:0-2518 GCA_039936595.1 Ginsengibacter sp.
ATTAAGCATCCAGGTTGTAATGATCTGAATTACACAGCCAGCGTGTCCAAAGTTGACCAGTTGACAGTTTCTACAATCAGTGTTCTAATACCGGCTTACGGTAAATTATAAAAAGGTGGGCAGTTATATTGAGAAACAATTAAGGTACCCACTAATTAAAAGCCTGGGTATTTGCCAGAAACATTTTGGTGTAGGTGGATTTAATTGATAAAGAAACCCTTTTAAAGCATCTGACCATAAATATTATCGACGCTAAAAAATTAATCACCTATGCTGGTGACAATGAATATAGATACATAAACAGAGTAAGAAGAAATACTGAAGTATCAAATTTTAAGAGAACATACATTTTTTTAAAAGAGCCGGACTTACTATATCTCTCTCTTTTCATCAAAATTTTCTAATTCCTTTGCAACGCCATTTAAGAAAATAGAACCTAAGGCACCATCGACGATCCTGTGATCATAACTTAAGGAAAGATACATGATGTGCCGAATGGCAATGCTATCGCCTTGTCCGGTTTCAATTACTACAGGACGTTTTTTTATAACCCCTACCGCCAGTATGGCTACCTGCGGTTGATTGATGATGGGCGTTCCCATAATACTCCCAAACGTACCTATATTAGTAAGCGTGAATGTCCCCCCGGAAGTATCATCAGGTTTTAATTTATTGTTTCTCGCGGCATCTGCAAGGTTGTTCACTTGTTTGGCAAGACCTGTCAGATTTAGCTGGTCAGCATTTTTAATTACAGGAACTATTAAGTTACCATTAGGCATTGCAGTGGCCATGCCTATATTAATGTCTTTTTTTATGATGATCCTGTCTCCATCCACACTACAATTTATAAGGGGATATTTCTTGATACATCTTACAATTGATTCAAGAAATAAAGGAGTAAAAGTAAGCTTAACTCCTTCCCTTTTCTCAAAGTCTTTCTTCAATCTTTCACGCCATAATACCAGGTTAGTAACATCGCATTCCGTAAAACTTGTAACATGAGCACTGGTATTCTGACTGTCAATCATGTGCCTCGCAATCATTTTGCGCATTCGATCCATTTCTATAACCTCTACATTTTCTGTATAAGCAGATGTTTCATATTCACGTGCAGAAGTAGTCGCTGGCAAATCATGCACAGGGTTGGAAGATTCCGATTTATGTATTTCTTGCTTTGGTGCTTTTTTCCTTTTTTCAAGATAAAGCATGATATCTTTTTTACTTACTCTTCCATCCTGCCCCGTACCTTCCATATTCTCCAGCTCACTCATAGATATCGCTTCACTGGCAGCTATATTCAAAACTAAAGGAGAGTAAAAACGGATGCCTGAATTTGCATTACTTATTTCTTTTTTATCTTCAGGCTGATAAGGAACGTCTTCTACTACTTCGGCATCCTCATGATCAGAAATGGGCTCCTGCACATCAGAATCGCCATTGGCTACCTTAATTCTCGCGATCACCTCTCCAACAGATACTACATCATTTTCATTATATAAAATTTCAGAAATAATTCCATCAGCCGTAGAAGGCACTTCACTATCCACCTTATCTGTTGCAATATCGAGCAAAGTTTCGTCCACTGCCACTTTATCACCTGGCTGCTTATGCCATTTTAAAATGGTGGCCTCTACGATGCTTTCTCCCAGTTTGGGCATTGTTAAATCTACCATGCTCATAAAAATAAATTAAAATTGAACCGATCGGGGAAACCCTGACCCCAAAAGTAAGAAAAACGATCTAGTTTGTTTGGAATTTTAAACGGAAAGTTGGTTCTGAAAAATTTACAGCGCAAGTAATGAGTTCTGTCAATGCTTTTTAAAAATTTGGCATAATGAAAAAACAGGAATGAATAATATTATCCACCACTCAGGAAGATATCGTTGTGAAGTAGTTATGTTAGTTTTTTCGCCACCACTATCTACTATGTTGAAAGCCAGGTACTAGGAATTTTAAAGCAGTTTATTGCAGGAGACCTGCGATGGATTGAAGCTGATTATGGTTCCATCGGTATCGCTTTTCAGGTAGCTTATTCCAGAGGCCTGCTGGTAACTTTAGAGAACATTTGCTTCTGAGTGTCTTATCTAGAAACAAGCTTTTATTTGTCGCACCAGATTTTAATGAATCCGGAATTTTTTGGAGTATTAAGAGAATGGATCCCGACCGTAGAAAAAAGCTTTTAAGCCGTACACCTGGCAGGCTGTTTTGCACCCCTGCATATATTGGAAAGCTGTTCCTTTGTTAAACTCTGATGCGGCTGATTTTATTACCGGCATTTGTTTACCAGTTGATGTTGGAAATTCAATGGAGTTTTAAAAATAAAATAAATAACTTTCGCTTTTTTATTTATAAACCAGCGATAGGAATTAATTAGTTTCTGTAAATTTTAAAACAATGAAATTAGGACTCGGTCTTTACAGCCACATGCTCAACAACGACTATTATGATTTTGCGAGGCAATGCGGTTGTACGCATGTTGTAGTACACTTGGTTGATTATTTCTATCGGGGAAATCAGG
>JBDTIC010000400.1:0-5116 GCA_039936595.1 Ginsengibacter sp.
GCTGAAGAATCAGGACCTTCCTGGAACCCTTCCAATTGATGCCTCACTTTACGTGCTTCTACCACCTCTGAAGATTCATTCGAAGTAAGAGGATCATTTTTTAATTTATCATCTTTATAATAAACACGATAGAGATCAGACTCGATCTTGCGACCACCGGTGAGAAAATAGAAATCGCCATCAGGTCCAATCGCGCCATCGGTTAAGGGTAATGGTGACCCTGAAATAAATTCTTCAGCAGTTGCTTTATACGAAGAACCGACAGGCTCTAAGTTGATATGGTAAATGATGCCGAAAGTCCAGTCAAAAGAAAAGATACCTCTGCGATATTTCTCAGGGAAACGGGCATTCATGCCGCTCATTACATTTGTGGGTGAGCCGGGACCAACATTTAAAACCGCTGGTAGATTGTCTGGATACGTCGGAGACCATTTTTCGTTGTTTTCACGGTATCCATATTCACTGCCGCTGGTTACATGACATATTCTTGTAGGCCTGTACCACGGCAAACCCATATCCCATTCCATATCAGAATCATAAGTAAAAAGCTCCCCATCTTCATTAAATGCCATGTCAAAAGGATTACGATATCCGGCACTGATCAATTCCCATTTGCTGCCTACAGAATCAGTTTTTGCGATCCATCCGCCCGGAGGTGGCTGGTTATTACCAAATCCATTTGGATCCAATAATAAGGGCAATAAATTGTCGTATTTCCAGGTATTGGGCAAACGGTAATTATCCATTGTCGGCAAATCAGTAAAATTGCCTGCAATTACATAAATAGATTTTTTATCCGGTGATAACACAGCATTGTGAGGTCCGTGCTCACCCTGTCCTTCAAAACGTTTCAATAAAGTGATTTTATCAAATTGGTCATCTCCATTTGTATCCTGGATGCGATAAAGACCGCTTTTCCTGGTGACAGTATCCGCCTGACCTTCGTCATTTACTGTAACATAAAGACTATTAAATGCATATAATAAGCCATGGGCTAATCCCATTTTTACCCGCGCTTTTGAGGTGTCACCTGGCATTTGAACGTCTAACTTTTCCACTTTTACTTTTTCCTTAGCCGTATCATACCCAACCGGCGGAATAGTAATCCTGTACAAATATCCATATTGGTCACAGGCAATCATCCTGCCTTTATCATCAAATGTCATAGCTACCCATGAGCCCTGGTCATTATCTGTAGGGCTATACAAATGCTCTGCGTGAAAACCGGGAGGCAAAATTAACTTGGCAATTTTAGGGTCTTCATTTTTATCTGAACCTGATTGCTTACATGAGATTCCGAAAAGAACAAAGCACAGACATACTGTCAATAATTTTACAGGTTGATTCTGAAATAAATGCATACTCAGTATTTAATTTTAAGAGATGAGGGAACTGGTGAAAAAAGAAAAATTTATAAATGGTTTTGTATTAGAATTCATTCGAAAATAATTTAACTATCATGGTCAGTTCTGTTGACCGGCAGTGGTGACTGTTCATTTATAGGTCTTAACATCGAACAGTAGAAATCAACTCTATCCACATTATACAGTGCCAGGTTTTCAGGGGCAATTTGAATAAATTGGTATAGAATATAAAAATTTTGTATCGCGAACTTATGTTTAAAAAGACACTTTGTAAAATAAATTATGGGACGGTATTAAAAAAAACGTACAGCCCATCTTTACCTGCAACAATGATATCCTTTCTACCCGTATGATGCAGGTCAGCGATAGAGAAAAAGAGCCCTGTGCCTTTGCCTATTCCAAGCGGCCCGTAACTGATTACATTTTTCACAAACGATTCTCCATTCCATTTAAAGTAATACAATCCGATAGGATCGTTACTGCCGGGGTCATTACCATTGTGCGCGCGATAACGCTTGCCCGTTACCAATTCGTTTTGTCCATCGTTGTCAATGTCTACCCATTCCATGGTGTGATATTGTGATTCAAAAGGATCAATAGGATGTTTAATCCAATTGCTTTTTCCCGACTGATCTGTCTTTTGTTCGTACCAATCCAGCCCATAGCCATGAGCCTGTCCGACTATCAGATCATTTATGCCATCCTTATTGACATCTGCCACGATTATAGGAACACTGGCGGTTCCCAATTCAAAATCTTTATGGAATATCCATTTTCCTTTCATAGGATCCTTGGGACTTTCATACCATCCATTGCTTACGATAAAATCACCAACGCCATCACCATTGATGTCGCCAAAGCCGAGGCCATGTTCCTGTGAGGGGCCTACAATAACTTTGGTAAACTTTCCCGTGGGTTTATTCTGTGCATCCCTTTCCAGGCGATAAAACTTTAGAGGATTGTTAGGGGTATTAGGGACAATTTCGACGAAACCATCCTTGTCGATATCCACACCCATAATGCATTCCACATTACCCGTGGTGTCTATTACATGCAATTTCCATTCACCGCCATTACCGGGATTTTCGCGCCACCATATACTTTTGTTAAACCAATCTCCCGTTACATAATCCATCTTTCCGTCTCCATTTACATCAAGGGGGATGGTAGCAAAATCGTCCCAGTATTGACCATCTCCACTGCGATTGAGATGTCCAATAAAATGTCGTTTAATAAAGTCAGGACCTTCGTACCAGAAAGTACCGGAAACAATATCAGGCTGCCCATCCTTATTTACGTCGAATACACCTACTGACTCAAAGCTTTCCGCAGCAATCATTTGTTTTTTGAATTGAATTTGGGCATTACTGCTTAACGAAAGCAATACAAAAACAAATAGCGGGAAGGCAAGAAAAGTTTTTTTAACCATTACTTTTTTTTATTTCATCCAAACTTATTTAAAAATAAGGACTTAATGCCGATTCATCTGCAGGAAGTCCATAATGCAAATCTAAGTTGGTAAATGCATTGTTTGGAGGAACTGCTCCGTCAGGATAATAATAGTCCAAAGGATGAGCCTTAACTCTGTTGCCATAAGCAGTAATTACTTCCTGAACTCTTCCTGTTCTAACCAAGTCAAACCAGCGTTTGTTCTCAAAAGCTAATTCAATTCTTCTCTCATGATAAATAGCTGTACGCATAGCTTCCTGCGATGCCGCCGTGGTATTGCCGAGACCTGCACGTGTCCTTACCTTATTTAGAAAAACCGCAGCATCTCCGGGTTTGTTTTGCTCGTTTAATGCTTCTGCCAGGTACAATAATACTTCTGAATACCTGTAAATAGGCCAGTTATTGCCGGTATTCCCTTGCTGAGCGTGTGGTTTTGCAAACTTTTTTATGTAAGGATATACTTTGTTCGTCCTCAAACTCTGGCTTAGGGTAACGTAACCAATTGAGATATCTTTTCTTTGATCTCCTGATTCGTATGCTGCAATAATATCCGGGGTAGGAATGTTGTTGCCTTCTCCGGAAAGAGATTGGGGATTGGAAGTACCGGTGATAGGTGCTAATTCTTCGGCAGTAATTGGCCGTGGAATAAAGTTGTAAATTAAACTTCCATTATAGCCTGCGGAGCCCTCCATAAACTGAACTTCAAAAACAGACTCCTGGTTATTCTTGTTACCTGATGTGGTAGTAAACGCCAGATCATAGTTGGGCATCAAGGAATACTCCCCACTGGTTACAATATCATTTAGTTCTTTTTGAGCGTCAGCCCATTTTTTTTGCACCATATAAACATTGGCAAGTACCATTTTTGCTGCACCAGAAGTAAGCCTGCCAGGTTCTTGTTTGGATTTTGGCGGTAATAACGTACTTGCTTCGCTGGCATCTTTAATAATCTGGTTATAAATAGAATCTTCTGAGGTCAATGGTAAAGCAGCTTCAGAACGATTCGCCACCGGTGTTAGATGCAAGGGAACTTTTCCAAAATATTGAACCAGTTCCAGGTAGGAGTAGGCCCTTAGCAACAATGCCTGCCCTTTTAGGTTATTTTTTGAATCAGCATTAAAATCCACGGGGTCAATGGTTGTAAGGATTTGATTGGCCCTGGATATGATCAGGTAATCCAGCCTGTACTGGTTAAGTACATTACCATTAGTAGTAACCCCGTTGGCGGTGGGTACGGCGAAATCTGCTACATTTTCAGTGCCATCTACCGCTCCGAAAAGGATGTTACGCGGATAATACGTATTATCAGAATGCATTTCACCTAAAATCCATGCCCTGTCATTCACAATATTACGGAGAGGAGCATAAGCCCCATTTACTGCTTGTTGAAAATCTGATTCTTTTGTAAAAAAAGTAGCGGAACTCAACGCCGTTTGCGGTGTTATTTCCAAAAACTTTTGGCAGCCTGTCATGCAGGTTCCTGCTATGAGTAAAATAAATAGGGTTGTTTTCATTCTTTAAAAGTATAATGTTAGAAAATAATAAAGTGGATTTTAAAAATTAAGATTGACGCCAAAGGTGTAGGTACGTGGAACAGGATAGTTCGAAAGATCTACTCCCTGGCTCAGGTTTCCACCATCACCGTTACCATCTCCCTGCGCACTCGTCTCAGGGTTAGGGCCACCCCAATATTTAGTAAATGTGTAAACCTGCTGCACGGATGCATATAGCCTGATGGATTTGATTGTTTTACTTTTAATCCCTACATCGTAACCCAGGGTTGCATTTTTAATAGTGAAAAATGATGCATTCGCAATAAAGCGACTGTTCATCCAATCTCTTTCAACTCCTGTTACTGTTCCGCCACCAACTGTTGTGCCGTAAAATCCTTTGCCTGGGTTAGCTTCTGATCTGAAACGATATTTTACTTCTTCTACCATATTAAATACTCCATCCAGGTTGGCTGTGCTATACAGGTGGCGAACTAACAAATGATTGCCATAAGATCCTGAACCTACCACACTGAAATCAAATTTGCCGTATTGCAATGTATTGGTAATACCGTAAATAAACTTTGGAAACGGGCTTCCAATAATAGTACGATCGTCCTTATCTCCTCCATAAGTGATGACTCCATCTCCATTAACGTCTTTTATTTTAATGCTGCCAACAGTAGATCGTCCGGGTATTTGAGGAGAGTTGTCCAGATCATGTTGATTCATATAGACACCCTCTGCTACAAGACCATAAAACTGTCCGAAAGGCTGTCCCACTTTCGTGATATGAAAAGTCCCGTAAACCCT
>JBDTIC010000401.1:0-6110 GCA_039936595.1 Ginsengibacter sp.
TACAAAGCTTTTATTAAATTTGCAACCCCTTGCGGAGGTGGCGAAATTGGTAGACGCGCTACTTTGAGGTGGTAGTGTCCGAAAGGACTTGGGAGTTCGAATCTCCTCTTCCGCACTATCCTCCATCTTAAAAGATGGAGGTTTTTTTATGGCTTATTTGAAATTTTATTTATCTTAATCAAAATAAAAGAATGTCATTAATTACCTGCCCCAGTTGTAAGCATGAATTTGTAGCCGAAGATGCAATTTCCAAATCGCTTGAAAAAGATTACGAACAAAAATTAAATAGTGAGAGACAAAAATTGCTAAAACACTTTTCAGATCAGCAAAGACTTTTGGACGATCAGCAAAAGGAATTTGAAAAAAAGAAAGAAAAGGAAAATCAGTTGTTTGCAGAAAGGATGGAAAAAGAAAAGCTGAAAATGGAAACTGAGATCCAGGAAAAACTTAGGAAATCTATCAGTAATGATTATGAAAACCAACTCAAACTTCTACAGGAGTCTTCCAAAGACAATGAAGAAAAGCTGAAACTTGCGAGGCAAAAAGAACTGGAATTTTTAAAAAAAGAAAAGGAATTAAAGATTAAGGCAGAGGAAATTGAAATAGAGCTGGAAAAAAAACTCGCTGTTGAAAGACAGCTTTTAACCGAACAGATTCGAAAACAAGAAAAAGAAAGAAATGATATAAGAGAAACTGAATTTACTTTAAAGTTGCGTGAACTTGAGAAGCAGTTAGCTGATCAAAAAAAACTGGCCGATGAAATGAAACGTAAAGCAGAGCAAGGCTCCATGCAATTGCAGGGTGAAGTCCAGGAAACTGCTTTGGAAGAAATCTTAAGAAATAGCTTTCCTTTCGACGTGATTGCTGAAGTAGGAAAGGGCTCACGAGGAGCGGACTGCATTCAATTGGTAAGAAATAATTTTGGGCAGGAATGTGGTAAAATAATTTATGAGAGCAAAAGAACCGAAAACTTTGGCGGCGACTGGATAGAAAAATTCAAGAAAGATATGCGCAGCATGGGTGCTGACATTGCAGTCCTGGTTACCAAAACAATGCCCAAAGAATTAAATTGTTTCGGATTGAAAGATGGAGTATGGATTTGTACATTTGATGAAGTAAAAGCGCTGGCGAATGTGTTACGTGATGGAATTATCAGGGTATATAATTCAACAAAAAATCAGCAAAATAAAGGCGACAAAATGAATCTTCTTTACAATTATCTCACCAGCAATGAATTCAGTGAACAATGGAAGGCAATTCGTGAAGGATTTGTAGCTATGAAAATGAGTATCATCAAAGAAAGAGATTCGATGGAAAGATTATGGAAGGCTCGTGAAAAACAATTGGAAAAAGTATTACTTAATTCTGCCCACATAAAAGGCTCAATTGAAGGAATATCAGGAATGGAAGCTATAGATCTTAGCCTTATAGATGACCAGAATCTACTTGAAGAATAATATGGATCCATTTTTAAAAAATCAGGCTAAAACCCATGTAAGGCAGAGACTTTGTAAAAACCTAAATTCAACTGTTAATTCAGTATCCAGTGTCTCGTTTCTGAAATAAGCCTCTACGTATCCCGCATCATTCGCAAAAAATAATTGATCAAGAATCATATTGGTCTTAAAATCTATGTTTCCTCTTCCATACCACTTATATATAGATTCTTTAGCGCTCCAAAAAAGAGTGAGCCACCGTATATGGTCATCTGAACCGGCTAAAGACCTGTTTTCCAAAATAGACTGTTCGGATTTGCTCAAAAATTTATTTTGCAGAGAAAGAACTTTAGGGTTTACAATTTCAACATCAATTCCTACCAATTTATTTTCGCTTACAATAGCTGCTGCATAATCCCCGCAATGTGAAATGGAAAAGTAAAACTTTTCATTACTCAAAAATGGCTTTTTTGATTCGGCAATTTCGATTAAGTGCAGTGGAAAACCTGGATGTAAAGCCTGTAATAAATACCGGGCTGCAAGATGTTGTAGTCTTTTGTGAGGATGGGTAATATTTTTTTTGATCCTCACCTTTTCTAAAAAGAATTCTTCATTTTCCGTGATGTGCCAAACGGCAAGCCTTCCAGAATCGTTGATACTATGTTGATAAAACAAAGGCATTAAAAAAATATTACTTGATGTATTGAGCTTTGATGAATTATTTTGCAACGGTAAAAATAACCGTTATTAAATGATTTTATCTGACACGAGGATTCTCGAAGAAATTGAAAAAAAAACTATTATTATTAAGCCCTACAATCCCGAAAAATTGGGAAGCAACAGCTATGATGTGCACCTGGGGAAAACCCTTGCAATATATAAGGATAAGACGCTCGACGCAAAAAAACATAATGAAATAGAATATTTTGAAATCCCCCCAGAGGGTTTCGTTTTAGAACCCAGTCAATTATACCTCGGTGTTACAATGGAATATACAGAAACTCATGCTCACGTACCCTTCCTGGAAGGTAAATCGTCTACAGGCCGTCTGGGCATTGATATTCATGCTACTGCCGGTAAAGGTGATGTAGGTTTTTGCGGCCATTGGACACTTGAAATTTCCTGCAAAATTCCGGTAAGAATTTATGCCGGAATGCCTATAGGACAACTTATTTATTTCCCGGTCGAAGGAGAAGTAGAAACAAAATACGATTCGAAAAAGAATGCGAAATATAGCTATCAACCCGATAGGCCCGTAGAAAGCATGATGTGGAAGAATCAATTTTAGACAACGTTTGTCTTTCAGCAAATTAAAAATTGTTTTTATTTGGTTTTTCTTTGGCAGGATTTATGTATCGTTTCCAAAAACAATTTCTTATACTATGAAGACTATCCTAAATATCGCGGTCATTGCCTTTGCATGCTTTTTAATATCAGGCTGTTCCTCTTCTAAAAACAGTACAACTCTGAAGCCTACCAATGGCCATCTTGCAGGCACATGGACTATCTCAGATATTGCTTTAGATATACCATCCGGCTTTCATGTAACAGATGTTTTTGACGTAGCCCCTTATGAAGATTTTAAAGGAAGCAAATGGAACCTGGTTAAAAACGGTAAAGGCTCTTTTTCCTTAACCAATGGCACTAAAGAAGATATATACTGGAGCGTTTATGGCAAAGGGAATAATGCGCAATTTCAATTTAAAAAACTGGACGGCATGAAGGCAAGAAACGTGGAAGATGGCTACAGGCTTAAATTGCAAAACATAACCAATAATAGTTTCTCCGCTATTTCTTCAGTAGATTTAAGAAATGGGAATACAGGTTCTATCACTTATACATTTACCAAATAGCACTCATTATTTGCATCTAACTTTTAAACTTCTTCTATATTTTAGATAGGAAGTATTTATTCCTAAAGCATCCATTTAGCTAAAAGTAGTTAAATCCAACTCCGGAATTCCTCCTGATAAATTTGTTATATTTATCTTGCAGAAAAATTTTTCATGAAAAGAACTGGCATTTTGGGTGGCGGACAGTTAGGCAGGATGCTATTACAGGCAGCAGCGAATTATCCTGTTGAGACTTTTGTAATGGAAAAGAATCCGGAATGTCCTGCTGCGCATTTATGCCATCATTTTGTAAAAGGCGATATCAATAACTTTAATGATGTTTACAATTTTGGGAAAGATCTGGATGCCGTTACAATTGAAATAGAATCTGTAAATATTGAGGCTTTAAAAAAACTGGAATCAGAAGGTGTAAAAGTCTATCCCCGTCCCGCAGCATTGGAAATTATAAAGGATAAAATCCTTCAAAAAAACTATTATAGAGAAATCCAAATCCCTACTTCTGAGTTCATAATTACTCATCAGCAAAGCGAATTGGCAAAGCATATTGATTTTCTACCAGCGGTTCATAAGCTCGCAATGGGAGGTTATGATGGAAGAGGTGTTGAATTATTGAACAAGAAAAGCGACCTGGAAAAAGGTTTTAACGAAGATGCTGTATTAGAAAAAATGGTAAGTATCAAAAAGGAAATCTCAATAATTGTTGCAATCAATGTAGAAGAAAAAAGCGCTATATACCCGCCAGTAGAAATGATTTTTAATAACGATCTCAATTTACTGGAATACCAGTTAAGCCCAGCCATCTTAGAGGAAAAAATTTTATGGAAGGCAGAATCTATTGCGCTAACAGTGGTTAAAAATCTAAAAAGTCCCGGTATATTTGCTGTAGAATTATTTATAGATATTGATGATAATGTGCTGGTAAATGAAACTGCGCCCAGAGTACACAACAGTGGACATCATACAATCGAAGCTGGTTTTTCTTCCCAGTTCGATATGCTCTGGAGAGTCATACTGGGTTATCCGTTAGGAAATACAAGAGCTATTTTAAATTCGGCAATGGTAAATCTGATAGGTGAAAAAGGTTATAGTGGTGAAGCAAAATATTTGAATCTAGATGAGGTATTACAAATTGAAAATGTGTTTGTTCATATTTATGGTAAAAGAGACACCATGCCCGGGAGAAAAATGGGGCATGTAACTATACTGAGCAACCAAAGACAACAATTAATCCATATTGCCAATAAAGTAAAGCATACATTAAAAGTAATATCTTAGTTATTTAAAATTTTGGCGAGGGATTTTTATAAATTAGACGTCTCAATAGATCAGCAAATAAATAAAGTTTTCTAATGAAATTAAAATTCGGCAAAATTATTTCCGGGATAATTATACTATTTTTCATCTCATCATGCAGAAGTGAAACTAAGAAAGAAACAGTTAAAGACAATAATGCAAAACCGGCTCCTACTTCTTCTTCATTATCTGTAGAAGGATATATAATCTACCCGTCAGTTTTACATTCAAGTATAGAAATAGCTGGCACTTTATTGCCTTTCGAAGAAACAGAAATACATCCTGAGGTATCAGGTAAAGTAACTTATCTTTCTGTGAAAGAAGGTGCTCATGTAAAGAAAGGCACTTTACTAGCCAGGTTATTTGATGGCGATTTGCAGGCACAACTCCACAAATTCAATGTACAATTGCAAGTTGCCGGGAAAACGCAGGAACGCCAGGATGAATTATTGAAGATCGGCGGTATCAGCCAGCAGGATTATGATTTAAGCGTACTCGAAGTAAGTTCCATTAAAGCTGACATGCAGGTACTGCAGGCAGCAATAGATAAAACAATTATCAAGGCCCCATTTGATGGAAAACTTGGTTTTAAAAATATAAGCATTGGAGCGTTCATAACCCCAACTACTATAATCACTACTATCAGACAGGATAGTAAATTAAAACTCGAGTTTAGTGTGCCGGAAAAATACACTCCAAATATAAAATCCGGTAGTGTAATCGCATTTACTACAGAAGCAACCGGGAAAAAATATCATGCGAAGATTTATGCAACAGAGTCGGGCATTACTCAGGAGAACAGGAGTTTAAAAGTACACGCGATGGTTGAGAATGTTGATAAAAACATCACCGCCGGCTCATTTGCCAAAGTAGTATTTGATATGGGCGATAATGATAAGGCTGTTATGGTTCCCACGCAAGCCATTATACCACAGGCACGGGACAAGAAAGTAATTGTTTATAACGGTGGATTGGCTGATTTCAAAACGGTAGTTACCGGCACAAGAGACTCAGCTAAAGTAGAAATTATAAGTGGCATCACTATCGGAGATACCGTCATCATTACCGGACTGTTATCTATAAAGCCAGGTGATAAAATCAATTTTTCATCTTTAAATAAGTAGGGTATAAAAAGTGAATATTTCTCAAATAAGTTTACGTCGCCCGGTATTAGCCATCGTTTTAAACCTTATAATCGTGCTGTTCGGCATCATCGGTTTCAAGTTTTTGGGCGTAAGAGATTACCCTGCCATAGATCCTCCCAATATTTCTGTAAACACTTCCTATTCGGGGGCTAATTCTGATATTATAGAGTCCCAGATAACCGAACCGCTCGAAAAAGCAATTAATGGAATTCCAGGGGTAAAAAATATTAGTTCCTCAAGCAACCAGGGAAGTAGTAGAATTAATGTAGAATTTGAATTGGGTGTGGATTTAGAGACAGCAGCGAATGATGTAAGAGATAAGGTATCTCAGGCAGCGAGGAACCTGCCACAGGATCTGGATGCACCGCCTGTAGTTTCAAAAG
>JBDTIC010000402.1:0-7412 GCA_039936595.1 Ginsengibacter sp.
CATCATAAGTACGTGTTGCGGAAAAATCCCAAATCACATCTCCATAACTGTTATATGGATATTGATAAAAGGTATTATTTTTATCGGCACCATTTACAATATAATCTGCATCTGTAGCCTTATCAGGATCACCTGTATAATTTGGATTCAGAAATACACCTTTTGCATAGCTGGCATCGTTCACAACGTCAGTACGTTGGCCATCATTATTACTATTAATGGCATCATACATACTGGAACCTTCAGCAGGCCATGGTAAACCACCCAATGCAGCATTACGTCCACCTTCCCAATATGGATTGTTAGTTCCTTTTGTACCAAATGTAGTTGTTGCCCTTCCGTTAGATTCAAGGTACTGTTGGTTAACAGAAATATATTTACCTCCTTTACGCAGACTACCTACCAGGTTAATTGAAAAATGTTTGTATCTAAATGTAGTATTGAGTCCTAATATATAGTCAGGATTGAAGTTGGCTAACATGGCTCGGTCGCGCTCATCACCTCCTTCCTGAAATTCACCACCTTCCCCGTCTAATAATGGAATCCCTTTGTACTTCCCGGATTTTACTTTCAGTATCGGACTCTGTTCGTAAATATTTCCGATCTGTTCCCCAACTGCGATTTTCACTCTTGTTTTTCCATCATAGTTGGCAAATATGTATCCGTTGGGCGCAAATTTGTCAGATAACTTGGTTATGGTTGCTTTATAGTGTGTAAAACTTCCGGAAATATCCCATGTAAAATCTTTCGACCTTACCGGAGTTACAGTTAATCCCCACTCATAACCTTTGCTGGTTACATCACCAATATTGGTCATCAAGCCCGTATAACCTGTGCCAGCTACCAAAGGAATATTGCCGAGCTGATTTTTCTGATCTTTTATAAAGTAGGTAAAATCAAACTTAATACGATTGTTAAGCATCCAGAGATCTAAGCCAAGCTCCTTTGTAATTGAATGCTGAGGTTTTATATCAGGATCAACCAGTGAAGCACTGAGGCCTACAGTTTTAACTGCTCCCCAATCGCTTGATTCATAATAATAAGTATCAATGGACCTCTGTCTTAAAAGTCCATTTCCTACATCTGCCAGTGCTGCACGCACTTTCAGAAGATTAAAAACTTCAGGAAGATGAAATGTTTGGGAAGCGATCCAGCTTAACGATGCGGAAGGATAGAAGTACTGTATTTTTTGTTCTGCATAAGCACCGTTAAAATCATTACGACCTGTAACATCTAAAAAGATCTGATTGTCGTAACCCACGGTAGCAAGAGCATAAGCGCTGAATCCCTGGCTTACACCATAGCCTCCGCCTCCAACAGTTAACGTACCTGGTGCAGCATTAGAAAGCGTAAATAACGCAGGTGAACTAAGATCACCTGCTGATGCTTCCAGGCTACTGGAATTGGCAAAGGAATAGTTACCTCCCAACGAAGCTGTTAAAGATAATTTTTTGAAATTGTTGTTATAAGTAAGGATCACATCAGAGCTGGTCTGGAGACTGCTATTGTTGCCACTTACAAACTGACCATTTTTATCACTTTTAGAGCCCCACGATTTCCTTAATTCGTAGTTTTCTTTTACATTATCCATTCCAGTACGAACCATTAACGAAAGTGTTTTGGCTATCTGCCATTCTAGCTGCAACTTACCAAAATAATTATCCCGGGCAAACCGGTGCAAATATTCGTAAGTGGTAAACCATGGATTGTCATTATCAACTCTCACGCCGTCCGTCTTCATAATAGATCCGTTTTGTAAAATTCCTTCAAACCCTGTAAGCCAATAATTATGCATATCGGCAAGTGGCTGTAGATTATTAGGGAAATTAAATAATAAAGAGTTTAATACACTGTTTGATCCTGTACTGTTTGCCTTATTGGGAGAATAGGTATGGAAATAGCTTGAAGTTGCCGAGACTTTTAAGTTTTTGGCCAATTTATATTCCGTATTCAGATTAAATGACTTTTGATTGGTTTTAGTATTGGGCATTACTCCGATATTATCCATATTGGACATTGAAAAACGAAATGACCCTTTGTCATAATTACCATGTACGCTTAGGCTGTTAGTGATGGTACTGCCCGTTTGGAGATATGCCTTTACTCTTTCTTCATTCGAGGATATCTGTGGACCGTTTGCCCATTTTTGAGCTTTTACATCCCAGTAATCAGCAGTAAAACTTCCATCAGTAGGAGGGCCCCAGGTATCGGTATTGTCAAATTGCCATTCGTAGATTCTTTCTCCTTGTCCAAATCGCATTTGTTCCGGGATAAACTGGTAGGGCTGGTCTGCAAGCGCAGAGATATTATACGTTACCCCAAGTCCTCTCTGGCCACCCTTACCGGATTTAGTTGTAATCATCACTACCCCATTACCACCCTGTGCACCATAAAGAGCGCCAGCACTACCTCCTTTGAGAATAGTAACAGAAGCTATGTCTTCTGGATTCAGTTGTGAAAGAATATTTCCAAAATCAACTCCGTCTTTGGCGGTAAATGTCTGAGCTCCCACCGGTATCCCGTCAATTACATATAATGGTTGCGATCTGGCAGATACATCAGAACCGCTACTTGGCGTAGGCAACACGGTACTACCACGGACATTCACTAATACAGAAGAAGTAGGATCACTACTCAGGTTAGTTATGTTTACTCCACTTACCTTACCGTCTAATGATTTCAGTACGTTAGGGTTAGAAGCCTTAACCAAATCTTCTGAATTTACTTCACTAACTGAATATCCCAATGATTTCTTTTGCCTCGAAATACCCAAAGCAGTAACTACTACTTCATTCAGCGAGGATGCCTCAGGATTCAACGAAATATCAATATGTGTTCTTCCACTCACAGAGATTGTCACAGTTGTATAGCCCACATAACTGAATCTTAATTGGGCGGATGGGGGAACCGTAATGGAGAAGTTTCCAAAATTGTCTGTAGTTACTCCACCCTGTTGGCCTACGATCGTCACTGACACACCGGTAAGGGAATTACCCTTTTCATCTTTTACCGTACCCGTAATCCTGGTGTCAGCGAAATCATGTTTATTATTTTCAGCAAATAGATTCGCTGTGTTTTCAGGCTTTACCTTATTATGATTGGGATCATTATAAGAAAATCCCCGCAATGGAATGTGAATAAATGCGATCAGGATAAGCACACCGATAAACCTTAGGCTTAACAGGAAGTTAGCATTATTCTTTTCATTAAACAACTGATGAAAGGAAATACATTTCTTCATTTGGAAATTTTTAATTGTGATAATTAATTTTAAAAAAATACAGTTAATAAACAGTATAATAAATAAATAATTGCTTGCTTTGGCTATGCTTTTAGTCTGAGGATTACGTACCTAAATAATAGTGCGAAAATAATGGATTAAAATAGACGGTTTATCTTGGTTATTGTCTATTTATTGTAGCATCTTGTCCTAGTTAGGCTTTAACAACTATACAATCTTGCAGATATTTCACTAATATTCCTTCGCATCTATTTCGGGAATAATTAATTATATAGGGCAAAAATTATGAGCCCACGATTATTACTGTAAAAGTTCGTGCACAATAAAGCAGTATACTGTCCTGGTTCTATCGCAAGCAGAGATTAAGAGAACAAATAGCGACAACAATCTAAAAAGAAAACTATTTCTCCCTACAGCCGAAACACAATTTTATCGATAACCCTGGTATCGATTATACCAGGAATAAAAACTTTTTTGGCTGATTCATGCTTTTAATGACCTTATGGCACCCCAAAAAAGGGGGGCGAAACTGTTTCGCTTACCTCTTAATTTTAGTCTTTGTAAGAAAAACTGATATAAAGACCTTCATTTAGCATTTATGGACTACAGTGATCTTTCAATTGAAATTGATTCTAGCCAAATAAATCCGAACTTAAATATCGGTCACCGCGATCGCACGCTATGAAAACAATCACACCCTCTTTTAATTCTTTACTCAATCGTAAAGCAGCCGATGCCGCGCCTCCGGTACTTTCCCCGGCAAAGATGCCTTCTTCTTTTGCAAGGAGTCGCGCTGTTTCTACAGCTTCTTCCTTAGAAATATCTATTACTCTATCTACTTTTTCGGGATGGAAAATAGTTGGAACATATTCTTTGGGCCATCTGCGGATACCAGGTATTGATGCATTTTCAGTAGGCTGACAGCCAATTATTTGTATTGCAGAATTTTTCTCTTTAAAAAAAGTAGAGCATCCCATGATGGTACCGGTGGTGCCCATAGCGCTTACAAAATGAGTAATACTTTGGCTGGTATCTCTCCAAATTTCAGGGCCCGTAGTTTCGTAGTGTGCAAGTGAATTGTCCTCGTTGGCAAATTGATTCAACATATAAAAATTTGCACTTTCAGCCTTTTGCTGTGCATAGTCCCGGCAACCTTCCATCGTTTCAAGTAAGGTAACAGTTGCTCCAAACGCTTTCATAGCTAATACCCGCTCACGGGTGGAAGTAACAGGCATTACCAATTCTATCTTCATCCCGAATAGATTCGCCATTAACGCAAGAGCAATACCCGTATTGCCACTTGTTGCCTCTATTAATTTCGTGCTATGATTGATTTCACCCCGTTCCAATGCTTTTTGCATCATATACAACGCCGGACGATCTTTGACACTTCCTCCCGGATTATTACCTTCCAGTTTCGCATATATTTTTATTCCGGGGGTAGAGTTGAGCCGTGTAAGTTCCACCAATGGTGTATTGCCTACTGCATTTAAAATTGTCGCCATCCTTATATATTATTATCTAATAACTTGGTTTCACTACCTTAACTTCAGAATTATGGTACACTCTTGAACCCGGCGGTATTGATTTGATAAGCCAAACATTACCTCCTATCACTGATCTCTCCCCTATTACTGTGTCACCTCCTAAAATAGTCGCACCAGAATAAATGATTACATGATCTTCAATCGTAGGATGGCGCTTTCGGCTGGCCATACTTTTATCTACGCTCAGTGCGCCCAAGGTTACACCCTGGTACATTTTTACATGCTCCCCTATCACAGAGGTTTCCCCAATTACTATTCCGGTACCGTGGTCTATCATAAAATGTTCCCCGATCCGTGCAGCAGGATGAATATCTATGCCTGTTCTGCTATGGGCGTATTCAGTAAGTATCCTGGGCAGAATAGGAACATTTAACTGGTGCAGAGCATGGGCGATACGATAAAAAGACAATGCATAAAACCCCGGATAAGCGCGGATAATTTCAAACTCAGTTCGAGCTGCCGGATCTCCTTGCTGAATTGCGTCAATATCTGTATTAAGAATCCTGTATATTTCAGGTAATTGTTGAAAAAACTGAGCGCTTAGTTCTTCCTGGTTGCAATTGGTACAGGATTTCGTTTTATTCAGTATGTGAACCAGCTTTTGCTCCATTCGTTTGAATTCTTTATCCATAACTGTTATAGAGGGATAAACACATCTTGACAATTCCGGATATAATAAACAAATAACACCGGTTGCCCAACCGGCAATCACTGCATTCGGTGGTACCTGTTCTTTTTGTTGTTGCTTTTGAAAAATAGTCTTCAAAAAATTGTTTTCCATGATCTTTATTTCTTCATCCACCTTGAAATGACAATCTGATTAGAGTCATCATTTGAGAGGCAAAAGTATCGGATTTAAGCTAAGAAAAAACAGCTTTATGTATTAATTGGACTATTTAAACACAGGTTTTCTTTTTTCCAGGAAAGCCAAAGTCCCCTCCCTTTTATCTTCACTTGAAAAGACTTCACCAAATAACCTGGCTTCTTCCATGAATCCATCGTTATCAAAATGATAATAAGAATTGACAGCTTCGACAACTTTCGAAATTGCTATCGGTGATTTCGAAAGAATTAAATTTAAAATTTCTTTTACTTTAGGAATAAGGTTTTCAGGAGTTTCAACGTAATTAATTAGTCCTAACGATTTTGCTTCGTCAGCACCGATCATATTACCAGACATTATTAATTCCATTGCTTTGCCTTTTCCAATAAGCATCGGCAATCGTTGTGTACCACCATAACCCGGTATCAGTCCAAGGTTTACTTCCGGCTGCCCAAATTTGGCATTGCTGCTTCCCAGCCTGAAACGGCATGCCATAGCCAATTCGCACCCTCCTCCAAGTGCAAAACCATTCACAGCAGCTATTATCGGTTTTGGACAATTTTCAATTTTGGAAAAAACATCCTGACCTTTCCGCGCAAGCGATGCACCTTCATTATCATTAACAGAAAGGAATTCAGCTATGTCGGCACCAGCCACAAAAGCTTTATCGCCTGCACCTGTGATGATGACTCCTTTAATATTTTCATCCGTATAAACAGAATCCATTACTTTGTTCAATTCATTCAACACTGCGTCATTTAAGGCATTTAATTTATCCGGCCTGTTAATGATGATGGTACAAATATTATTTTCTGTTTCTATTTTTAATGTTGAAAAATTCATAATTGCTTTTTTTGTTTTTTAATTCATCCAACCTTGTAATTTCACTTTTTTAAAATATTATATGGAATTATTTTGCGAAAATATTTTGCTGCAAGCATTTTAAAGAGAATACTAATCCTTATTCGCAATCCTCATAAGTAAAATGTTTATGAATAATTATCTTTTTCTCCGGACTCGAATTATTTTGATTATTTTTTTCTGAATTTCTGACAATGCCTTCAACCTTTCCGAAGGCAACAGATAAAGAAATGTTCAAGGAAGAAAATTTTCTGTTCTTCAAAAGACTTAAAGACGGGAATAGATTTCTTAATAAATTAAAAATGCCTGTTTTTGCCTACCCAATCTTTTATATAATCTGCGATGTCGGACATAGGGGTTCCGGGAGAAAATAATTTTCCAACACCCATATCATTTAATTTTTTCACATCATCTGCGGGAATAATTCCTCCTCCGGTTACCAGCACATCATTCATTTCTTTTTCTTTCATTAGCGATAGAATTTTGGGAAAGATGGTATTGTGCGCACCCGTTAAAATGCTTATTCCAATTGCATCTACATCTTCCTGCAATGCAGCGTTTACAACCATTTCTGGTGTTTGCCGAAGGCCTGTGTAAATCACCTCCATACCAGCATCCCTAAGGGAAGTGGCAATTACTTTGGCTCCGCGATCGTGTCCATCAAGGCCTACTTTGGCAACTAAAACTCGTATCGGGCGATTTAATTTTTTATCCATCAATAAATATTCTTTCAAAAGTAAGCCTTTTTTAAACTTTCATTCATTCATCTGCTTCACGGTTAATTAATATTTTGACGGCTATATCAAATTGAAAAATCCATTATAAAATGAAAAATTACGGTCATTAGGCTAAACTACCAGGATTTTTTTAATCCGCATTTGCCGGATCGAATCTGTATACTAACAGTGTCAAATTTCAGTGGAAAGAGATTATTGGAATT
>JBDTIC010000403.1:0-5218 GCA_039936595.1 Ginsengibacter sp.
CGCCTAACAATCCAACAGGGAATGATATGACCAGGATGGATACCGAACTATTATTGAATAATTTCCCCGGCATTGTAATGATAGATGAAGCCTATATAAATTTTTCGAGGCAAAAAACTTTCATCCAGGAACTTGTGGAATATGAAAACCTGCTGGTGATGCAAACCCTGTCAAAAGCATGGGGCCTTGCTGCCTTAAGGCTTGGATTAGGCTTTGCCTCTGAAAAAATGATCGATCTTTTTAATAAAGTGAAACCTCCTTACAATGTAAACCTTGCATCACAGCAATTGGGAATAAAAGCGTTGGCCAATATTACAGAGGTAAATGCGCGCATAATAGATATTCTTGAACAAAGGAGTTGGATTCACGATCAGTTACAACAGTTTAAATTTGTACAAATCATATATTCTTCAGATGCTAATTTTATTTTAGTAAAAGTGGACGATGCTGATAAATTATATCAATATTTATTGTTGAATCGAATAATCGTCCGGAACAGAACTAAAGAACCTCTTTGTGAAAATTGTTTACGGATCACTATTGGAACTGCATCAGAAAATGAAACGCTAATAAACACTTTAAAAAATTATGAGTAAAAAAGTTTTATTTATAGACAGAGATGGTACTCTCATTTTAGAACCGCCAATTAGCAATCAATTGGATGCTTTTTCAAAGTTGGAGTTTTACCCGCATGTGTTCGAGTATCTTACCAAGATCGTAAAAGAACTGGAATATGAACTCGTAATGGTTACCAACCAGGATGGACTTGGAACAGATGTTTTTCCTGAAGACGCGTTCTGGCCTCTTCAGAATTTGATCATCAAAACATTTGAAAATGAAGGGATCATATTTTCAGAGGTATTGATTGACAAAACTTTTCCACACGAAAATAAATCAACCAGGAAACCGGGCGTAGGAATGTTGACACACTATTTCGATAAGGAAAAATATAACCTCCCTAATTCGTTAGTAATAGGCGACAGGCTTACCGACGTAGAGCTCGCAAAAAATCTCGGGTGCCATGCAGTCTTTATCAATAATTTCCAGCAATTAGGCACTTCTGAAATAACAGTATCTCATGAGGATTTGAAAGAAGTAATCGTTCTTGAAACGCAAGACTGGAAAGACATTTACACATTTTTGAAACAACCGCAACGAAAAATAGTTCATTCAAGACATACAAATGAAACAAAAATAGACGTGGAATTAAATCTTGATGGAAGCGGCAAGGGCGATATAAAAACCGGGCTAGGATTTTTTGACCACATGTTGGATCAAGTAGCAAGGCATTCTGGAATGGACTTGAAAATTCATTGCAATGGCGATCTCCACATTGATGAGCATCACACTATTGAGGATGTTGCCCTGGCTTTGGGTGAGGCTGTTTTATCGGCTTTGGGTGATAAGCGTGGAATAGAAAGATATGGATTCTTATTACCGATGGATGATTGCCTCGCGCAGGTAGCTATTGACTTTGGCGGAAGAAACTGGCTGGTGTGGGATGTGGAGTTTAAAAGAGAAAAAATTGGCGAAATGCCAACGGAGATGTTCTTTCATTTTTTCAAATCATTTTCGGATGCTTCCAAATCCAACCTGAATATTAAAGCGGAAGGGACTAATGAGCATCATAAAATTGAAGCCATCTTCAAGGCGTTTGCCAAATCAATTAAAATGGCCATTCGCAGAGATCCTCTCAATAATTCTTTGCCAACCACTAAAGGATTATTATGAATGTTGCTATTGTAAAATACAATGCCGGTAATGTACAAAGTGTATTATATGCCTTGCAACGTTTAGGTATAAACGCAATAGTTACGGATAATCATGAACAAATTGTGGCCGCAGATAAGGTGATCTTTCCCGGTGTGGGAAATGCTTCTTCAGCGATGCAATATTTGAAAGAAAGAAAACTGGATCGATTGATCATTTCTTTAAAACAGCCTGTTCTGGGAATTTGCCTTGGCCTGCAATTGATGTGCAAATACAGCGAGGAAGGAAATACCGACTGCCTGGGTCTTTTCGACGCAGGTGTAAAGAAATTTGATGACTCGGTTTTTAAGGATAAAAATTTAATTCCCTACAAGATTCCCCATATGGGATGGAATACTATTTACGACCTTTCATCCCCATTGATGAACGGAATTAATGAAAATTCATCTGTTTATTTTGTTCACAGTTACTATGCAGAACTTTCCCCACAAACGATTGCTACCACTAATTATATGAAACCGTTTAGTGCAGCAATGCGGAAAGGCAATTTCTATGGAGTGCAATTTCACACAGAAAAATCTGCTGGAACCGGTGAGAAAATTCTTTCAAATTTTTTAAACGTTGTATAGATGGAAATAATTCCAGCAATAGATGTTATTGACGGCAAATGTGTGAGATTAGAGAAAGGTGATTTTGATAAAAAGATCATTTATCATGATGATCCGGTGGAAGTTGCGAAAAGCTTTGAAGCAGTGGGAATAAAGAGATTGCACATTGTAGATTTGGATGGCGCTAAAGGGAAGCCATTAAAGAATATCAATACACTTGAACGAGTATCGAAAAATACGTCATTGGTTATTGATTTCGGTGGCGGGCTAAAAACTACAGAAAATTTACAATCAGTTTTTAATGCCGGTGCTGCTATGGTAAGTGTGGGAAGCGTCACTATAAAAGACCCCGATTTATTTGCTCAATGGATAGGAGATTTTGGTGCAGAAAAGTTTTTACCCGGTGCAGATGTTCTTGATAAAAAAATTAAAATTCATGGATGGAAAGAGGAAACAGGTGTTACTCTTTTTGATTTTATCAAAAAAATAATAAATTTAGGCATAAGCCAGCTATTTTGTACCGATATCTCAAAGGATGGAATGATGCAGGGTCCAGCCACCGATTTGTATAAAGAGCTATTGGAAGCTTTTCCTGGCCTCAACCTGATCGCCAGTGGTGGTATTTCGTGTTTTGAGGATTTGCTTTCATTACAGGCTGCGGGTTGTAGTGGATCCATTGTAGGCAAGGCCATCTATGAACAGAAAATTAGTTTGGAACAGATTGAAGACTTTATTAAAAACAAATAATGCTTGCAAAAAGAATCATACCGTGTCTTGATATCAGGGATGGCAGAACCGTAAAGGGAGTCAATTTTGAGAACATCCGCGATGCCGGAGATCCGGTTGATCTCGCTATGTTTTATTCGCAACAAGGTGCCGATGAATTGGTATTTCTTGATATTACCGCAACAGTAGAAAAGAGAAAAACACTGGTAGAGTTGGTGAAAAGAATTGCAGAGAACATCAACATTCCCTTTACGGTTGGTGGAGGAATCACTTCAGTGGAAAATGCTTTTGAGCTGTTACAAAATGGTGCTGATAAAATTTCTGTGAACACTGCCGCTTTCAAAAATCCGGATTTGATCCATTTAATGGCTAACGAGTTTGGAAGTCAGTGTGTAGTTTTAGCAATAGATACTAAAAAAGAAAGTGACGGCAAATGGTATGTGTATTTGAATGGAGGTAGACTGAAAACAGACCGGTTGGCTTATGACTGGGCGAAGGAAGCAATAGATCTAGGCGCTGGTGAAATATTATTGACATCGATGAATAATGATGGCACGAAGGATGGTTTTGCGGAAGATATCACCTCTTTGTTTTGCCGCACTTTTTCTGTGCCGGTAATTGCTTCCGGCGGGGCAGGAACCATGCAGCATTTCGCAGATGTTTTTATCAATGCTAACGCAGATGCAGCTTTAGCAGCAAGTGTTTTCCACTTTGGGGAAATTAAAATTCCGGAATTGAAAGCATTTTTATCAGAACAAAACATAGAAGTGAGAGTTTGAAAAAAGAGAACAGAAACAATGGATGCACCTCAAATTATCGCTGCTCTAAATGTTTTGTGAGGACACAAACCACGGTACAAAGATTAAAAAAAAGCCCCATCCCTACCCCTTCCCCGAAGGGGAAGGACGTGCATTATTAGAAATCCGATAGCTAACGGATTGTGGCCTTAAAAAATATATAGTCAGACAATATATAAATATAACATTATGAAAAAGGATTACTCAGATTTGGTAAAACGGGTTGATTTTGCAAAATCATCTACGTGGACAGTACCTGCTGTCATCCAGGATTCTTCTACGAATGTAGTTTTAATGCTGGGATATATGAATGAAGAGGCGTTGCTGGAAACAATAGATTCCGGGCTGGTAACCTTCTACAGCCGCAGTAAAAATCGCTTGTGGGTGAAAGGAGAAACAAGCAAAAATTATTTGCATGTGGTGGACATAAAAGCAGATTGTGATGCTGACACTCTGTTAATAAAAGCCAGACCAGAGGGCAATGTTTGCCATACAGGTGCAGAAACCTGCTTCAATGAAGAAAACTCCGGAAAGGATTTTTTAAGGAACCTTGAAAAAATTATCGAAGGAAGAAAGAAACGGCCTGTTTCCGGATCTTACACTTCTACACTATTCAAGAGCGGCATCAATAGAATCGCACAAAAAGTAGGAGAAGAAGCCATAGAAATAGTTATAGAAGCCAAAGACAATAACCAGAAGCTTTTTTTGAATGAGGCTGCAGATCTATTGTTTCATTATTTGATTTTGCTACAGGCAAAAAATAAGACATTAGATGATGTAATTGAAATTTTGGAAAAGAGGCATAAGGAAGAAAGATAGCACAGCATTATTTGCAAATGGACCACCATCTAACTCGTCGCAATTCAGTGATCGACATAACATGAAGAATAAGTAATAGGCATTTTTATTATTATATCAAAATAAACGGATCTCACTTTCTATTTCATTCGTAACGAGCGATATAATTATAGGTGATCTATATTTTTCTAAAGAAAGGACATCTTGTGCCGATCTATTCTGATATTCCTCCAAAACGTGCGATATGGTAAAGATTTGTCACTTAACCCGACTAATCATTACGGAAGTACCATTTATCTGCGTTGTCGTAATAGATCTTATCTATTACTGATTTAGGAAGATGCAATCCTTTAAACTTCTTATTTACATAGGGTGATTGTAAGCTATCACCCGTAGTAAAATATCTCCAGTCTCTCAGCCAAAGTTCATGAGCCTTGCTTCTTACTTCCCCGGTAGTCATTGTCCTGTTGTCTTCCATATCTGTCCCGTACATAATCCGGTCCTGATATTTTATAAAAAAATCACGAACTTTTTGCCAATTTTCAATAGACTGGTATTGCAATTGTCCTAAGCGCTGAG
>JBDTIC010000404.1:0-2710 GCA_039936595.1 Ginsengibacter sp.
AAATATACCATTGTATTTTTATCAATGAGGTGTGTTATTTGCCAAGCCTGTTATTGCAATAATAATTTCTGTGATAGATAAATTATAAGTAAAGCAGCATTTTATCGCAAGTATGGATTTGCAAAAATAAACTCCTAAGACGCCAGTTTAAGAAAGCTCAAATAGATCAATCGATTTTCTCTCTTACATCCTTCAGGTTCAAAATATTAATAGTAAAGGTTCTTTCTTGTCATACAATTTGATTTCCTGTATGTCCGCAGGCAATGAGAATCCTTTAGCTTCCAGAGTTTCTTTTGTCTTAGTTATAACTTCACTTTTTATTTGCAAAACACCTTTTCTATAATCAAAGGTATTTGCCCAGAAAAAAACTTTCAGATTAACGGTGCTTACTGACAGTTCTTCTACTACTGCAAAAGGTTTTATGTCTTTTTTTACATCTGCGACGGATTCCAACACTTCTAATATTGCTGCTATAGCGTCCGTTATATTATCTTCATAAGCAATGCCCACCACAAAGTTTAGACGTATTTTACCATCTCTCGTCAGGTTGGTAACCGGTTCTTTTATCACTATAGCATTGGGTATAAAAACATCTCCTTCATTAAAAGTTTTGATGTGCGTTGTTCGAAAATTAAGTGCAATAACATGGCCGGTGAATTCCCTGATAACGATGGTATCATTTAAGCTGAAAGGCCGGTTAAATGCAAGTATTACACCACCCAAAAAATTTTCAGCAATGTCTTTAAAAGCAAAACCAAAAATAAAGGCTGATATGCCTGCACCGGCCAGCAAGCCGCCGGCAACACCGGATAGTCCTAATGTTTGCATTGCTAAAATAATTCCGCAGATAATTACTACCGTCTTTGTTATTTTGCTGATGAAGTGTACAAATAACGGATCGTGTTCCTCACCCGACAATTTTTTCTTAAGCAGCCTGGCAATATAGGAAGCAATATAAACTACAATTACGAGAAGAATAATGGCAATTAATATGCGTGGTAAAGCAAGCAAAAATTTATTCCAGTATAAGATCATGGAATCCATCAATCCATTGGTGAAAGTTTTGGCGGTTTCTTTCATGAAAAAATATTTATACAATTATATGGAAATATTGCGCAATACTACATAACTAATTTGATGAAGAGACTATGCATAATTTTTCCGGGAGTTCTGTGATCTCTTTTGTAGATTCTTTATTTTAAATTTTACTATTAGGAACATCAGAGTTAGCGACAGAATTTTTTCTGCTATCAAACCTTTCATGCTGGTATTTTTGAATTCCATTGCCACTATTTTCCCCATTGCATCTTCAATCTGCACTGTATCGCTTGCATTAAAGGTAGATATAAGGTATTAATTTTATAGTCAATTATATAGAAGCTTTGATGTTACTTTTTTGCCAACAATATTGTTAAAACATCTCTCTATTTCAATAGAGGAATTCAAAATAAGGTAGTAACTAAAGTTGTTTTTGTAAATTATGCGTAAATATAACCTCACATTGGGATTTTGCATAAACGCTTTGTCTGTATATACCCATAATTTATATTTTTTAATACAGCGCCCTAATTCATGTCTTTCAGGCATGGTTTTTAATCATTAATTATTCTAACGATATCTAACCATAATTAAATAAAAAATAAATAAAAATCACATTCTAAAATGAATGATTCTTACTAACAATTATCAAGTGTGGTAACAATAAAAATTAATTTATTTCAAACAACCTTTTATAATGTCAGTATAAGAATCATTAAATCTTTCAAATAATTTAAAAAAATACAATGAAAAAAAATCATCTAAACGGTGTCCTTCGCAACATTTTCCTTTTCACAGGAATAGTAATTATTGCCTTCTCCTTTAGCTCATGTGCTAAAAAGATGACCTTTGCCAAATCGACAGTGGTACCGGCTGCGCAAGGTTCTGTCAAAATAAAATCCGATAAAAACAAAAACTCCTCTATTAATTTAAGTTTAGAAAACCTGGCTAAGCCGGGTGACCTTACTCCTCCAAAAAAGAATTATGTAGTATGGATGGAAACAGCAAGTAACGGAACAAAAAATATCGGTAGTATAAATACGTCAAGTGGCTTGTTATCGAGCAAACTTAAAAGCTCTTTAAAAACAGTTACTCCTTATAAACCCACTGGTTTTTTTATCACTGCAGAAGACGATGAGAGTATTACTTATCCCGGTAGCCAGGTAATAATGAGCACCAAATAAGGTAAATTTCTATTATGCTTTCTAAGGGGTAAATTCATGGCGGCTAAAGATTCAGGTGGCAGAAGAATGCAGCCCAACAATCGTAAAACCTTTCCTGTTTTTATCTGTCGAAGTATAAATTGAGATAAACCGTTAGTTATTCCCAATCTTGATCTCTTTTTGTCTCTCTATATCGTTTATTAAATGATCAAATAAGGGTGTATGCCACATTTTCTCGTCAGCAGCTTTTAATTGATTAGCCATCATAATTAGTTCGTCTTGAATGTATTCATCATTCTTGCCGTAATTCCAAATGGGAAGAATGCATTTTTCAAACAGATCGCTGAATGATGAAGACGGTACATAAATTCTTTTAACTCCATCTTTATCAATTTTAACTGAAGGCAGATTGTGGTATAATTTATATTCAAATATATCGGATAAAGCGTGAACGCTTATTACGGCTGTACCGGGATCGTTAATGCCGGGGCTTAATGCTTTTATGGCCA
>JBDTIC010000405.1:0-6222 GCA_039936595.1 Ginsengibacter sp.
GGGAAAAGTATTGTGAAAGCCCGTCCTTGTCGCCCTTTTTGTAATTTTCAAGTGCAACAAGATCGCCCTGCAGAGAGTATTTCCTCCAGGTACCTTCTTTGCCGTCATTTACAAATATTCCTTCTGCCTCATAGCCGGGTTCACCTCGCAACGGATCAACATGGATTACCCATTTTCCTTGCTTCAGTCCTTTTTGATCAATCGCATTTAAAGTATCCCCTTTTACAGATATTTTGAAAGCTTTTAATTGGGCATCTGCATTTGATGTAAAGAAAAAGATGACCACGAGAGCTAACAAAATTTTAATACCAGGTAAGATTTTCAAATTCATTTTATTAATTTAATCGCTTTCTTAATACTCAAAATTACCAATTATGGGATGGTTACAATGGTATTGGTACAATGATGATAAAATTTTAACTTTAGTAAAAGCATCATAATCTTGTCCTTTTTATCTGCCAACAACATATATTCTTTAAAATCAAAAAATAAATTTTATATAATTTTTTAAAATGAAGAATATTATAACCGTTATAATTTCTATCTTACCAGCCGACATATTAAAGATTATTAAAAAAGAAAAACTATGAAGATTAATCTACAGTCTTTGAAATTTAAAGCAAGCGAAGAACTTAAAGAATTTGTTGATGAAAAAGTTGGCAAACTCATTCGCTTTGACGAGAAGATCATAAGTGCAGATGTAACGCTGGCAATAGATTCTGCTAATATCCAGGAAAACAAGACTTGTGAAATAAGACTAATCGTTCCGGGAAATGATGATTTTGTAAGCAAAAGCGGCGCAACGTTTGAAGAGGCCATTCAGAATTCTGTCGATACGCTTCAAAATATACTACAAAGAAAGAAGACAAATTTTTAATGATCTTTATATCTAAGATCTGTTATGATGGGATAGTGGTCGGAGTAATTCACATGGATCACTTCAAATTGAGTGACCTTGAACTTTTGATCAGCCAGAATATAGTCTATCCGAAGCGTGGGTGAAATATAACGAAACGTGCGCCCTATCCATGACCCTTTTGTCAGAAAGGCATCCTGTAGGTTGCTTTTTATGGTAAAATAGGTATTTGAACTCGGGACATCGTTAAAATCTCCGGTAAGAATTACCGGGTAAGGACTTTCCCGGATTTTTTGTTTTACCAATTGAGCCTGGAGGTAGCGGTACCAATACCCGTTTTTTAATTTTGAAACAACATTTCTTGAATCGTGGTAGCCGGGATCGCGTGCCCGCCTCAGCCTGTCTAAGCTGCGGTAGTCTGACCCGTCGAAATGAACTGATTGCAGATGGGTAGTAAATACCCTGAAAGTATCTTTACCTGTATTGATGTCTACGTATATAAGGTGTTCTGCATTGGCATATTCACCATAGTTAAAAACATCGGAATGAACAATGGGATATTTTGAAAAAATAGCAACCCCCTGCGCAATGTCAGTATATGAAGTATCTGTAGGAGCAAAAAGATGGTAAGGATATCCTGATTTTGTTAGTTCGGAGGCATGGGGATAAATGGTTTCTTTATTTCCCACATCTGCATATTCTGAAAAGCAAAGTACATCAGCGTCATTCACGTGTATAAGGTCCATCATATAAGGAACAAAGGTAGACCTCCCTTTTTCTGTTTTATCATATTCATTACCCCAGTTTTGCAAATTCCAATGCATCACCCTTAATATACCAGGTTCTTTCTGTAGCGAAAATTCCTTTTGAAAATGAAAAGAGAAAACAGCAATTATTTGCTGGAATCCCAAAACGACAGCTACCAGCGTAACCCAGAGCCATTTTGATTTTAAAACAGCCCATAATAAAATAAACAAAAGCAACACCAACAGAAGTAAAGGAAATCCCAAACCTGCCAGTGCCACCAACCAGTAGATGCCTGTATTGATGAAGGGGACCAGGCATACCGATAAATAAACAATAATTACAAAAACATTAATGAGTACGAGAAGTTTCCTATAGATGGGACGGTGATAATCAAACATACCCAGTTTATTTCCTGAAAATTTGCCGACGAAAATACAATACCAAAACTAAAGGATATATTAATGTTTTTTGGAGGGCTTAATCATCTTGTTTTTAGAAAATTTTTTAATCACATATATAGGTGTTATTATGAATTCCCTGATATAGAAGAATTGTTTTTTCATTTGGGACGATACATTATACATTTACCGTCTTATTTACCATGATAATCATGTATAATAAATGACAATATTGTCCATACGAAGATTTTTTAAGAGAGCATTCGATGACATCAGAAATGAAAAATTGAAGTATAATATTTTACAGGCAATACCATTTTGGATAGCTTCTTTAATAGCTGGTCTTTTGGCAGTCTTTTATTCACGTGCATTTACTTTTCTTGAAGCAGAAACGTTTACTATTATGCACATTCACGACTGGTGGATTTTTTTTCTGACTCCTGTATGTTTTGTAATCGCATGGTGGCTGGTAGTAAAGTATGCCCCTTACGCGCGTACCAGTGGAATTCCCCAGGTGATGGCAGCTATTGAATTGGCAACTACCAGGTATGATAAAAAAACCAGGAAGCTATTAAGCATTAAAGTTTTTTTTATAAAAATTGTTTCAGGTCTGTTAATGATAGTAGGTGGTGGCGCAGTAGGAAAAGAAGGCCCCATAATTCAAATGTCCGGAATAGTTTTCAATAAAATTAATGAGTGGCTTCCATCCTGGTGGCCGCCGGTTTCAAAACGAAATATGATCACGGCAGGAGCAGCAGCCGGTCTGGCGGCGGCATTTAATACTCCCTTAGGCGGTGTGGTTTTTGCAATTGAAGAGCTTACAAAAACCCATATAAGTTATTTTAAAACCGCCTTATTTACTGCAGTCGTCATTGCTGGTTTAACAGCACAGGGCATATTAGGCCCTTATTTATATCTGGGTTTCCCGGATGTCAGCAATATTTCAAAATCAATTTTTTTTGCTTTGATTATGGTTGCTATGATTACCGGATTGGCGGGAAGTTTTATGTCAAGGATTATTTTATTAATCTTCCGTTGGAAAAGAAGTTTTAAGTTTCGCTATCAGCATTTGGTTTATGTATTTGCCTGTGCTGTTATTACTGCGTCCATCGCATTTTTTATTGATCCGGAAATTCTGGGATCAGGAAAAAAAATTATGCTCGATACTTTGTTTACTGCGGATAAATATACTCACTGGTATACAGCTATGTTTAGAGTGTTAGGCCCCATATTAAGTTTTGGAACAGGCGCTTCCGCTGGTATCTTTGCACCCTCTTTGGGGGCTGGCGCAAGTATAGGATCCTTTATGGCAGGCTTGTTTCATGAATCTGCAACTAATGCCAACCTCCTTATCCTATGCGGAATGGTAGGTTTTCTGACCGGCGTATCGCGTACTCCGTTTACTTCTGCAATTCTTGTTCTGGAAATGACTGACCGGCACAGTGTCATCTTTTATTTGCTGATAGCGGGAATGATATCGGGACTGGTTTCTTTAATGATAGACAAACATTCTTTGTACGATCATTTGAAAATAAGAAGCTTGCATGACCTTACTCATGAAGATAGTGAAGGAGCCATTATAAAACCGGGTATAGCGAAAGAAGGAGGCCATTAAAAAGGAAGTATTTAAAAAAAGAGATGCTATTTTGGCTTGAAAGTTGAATAATGATTTAAATTCTTGTTATGAAAAAAATATGTTTATTTAGTTTGATCCTCGCATTTTCATTTAGTAGTTGCGAAACAGCCCGGGGAATTTTGGATTCTGTAAATACCAATGGTACTCTCTCTAATGCCGACGTGGTGAGGGGTTTAAAAGAAGCCCTCCAGGTAGGTACTGATACGGCTACTTCGCACCTAAGTGTAACCGATGGATTTTTTAAAGATGCAATGGTAAAAATATTAATGCCTCCGGAGGCACAATCTGTTGAGAAGACGCTGAGGAGTGTGGGGCTTGGCGGTACCATAGATAAAGCTGTTTTGTCTATGAATCGTGCTGCTGAAGACGCCTCTAAATATGTCGGCAATATTTTCATCAACTCTATAAAACAAATGACGATACAAGATGCTTTTGGTATTTTAAGAGGTGGCAATACGGCTGCTACCAACTATTTAAAAGAGAAAACAACAATACAGCTTACTACAGCTTTTACTCCTATTGTATCGAAATCACTTGATAAAGTAGATGCCACCCGATATTGGAAAGATGTATTTACCGTTTACAATAAGTTCAGCAATAAGCCCGTCAATACTGACCTCACCGCTTACGTAACTCAAAAAGCATTGGACGGATTATTTTATGAGATTGGGTTGGAGGAACAAAGTATCCGTAAAGATCCGGTGGCGAGAGTTACCGATATTTTGAAAAAGGTTTTTGCCAATCAATGATATGGATTTGTAAACGGAAAGTTCAAAATCTCACTAGTAATGGACCTCTACAGTCAAGAAAGCAAAAGTATTCCTCAGAAAGTGATCATCCACCTATTGGAAATATTTTTTCTATGGCTATCCTGGTGGATATTGTTCGGGGAGGGCGGAGATTTTATTCAAAATAAACTGCACATTCATAACGCTACGGCTTCAATAGAGAGGCGCGAAATTATTTTTGTATTCAATATCGTCATCTTTTTAAGGTTGGCGTTTATGATGTTCTTTTTGCTCAAAAGGAAAATTCCATGGGAGGAAAGTGTCAGCGTGCCTTTTGCGTTTGCACTTTACTATATCGGTTATGCTATGCTGGTGCTGCCAACCAACAGGTCTATTGATTGGATAGATTATGGCGCTATCATTTTATTTATAATTGGATGTACCTTAAATACCGGTGGTGAAATTTTAAGAAACCACTGGAAGAAAAATCTGGAAAACAAAGGCAAAATTTACACAAAGGGATTTTTTAAATACTCAATGCATATCAATTATTTTGGTGACCTGCTATGGGTGATTGGTTATGCTGTTATCACCAGAAATGGATGGTCAGTTGCTATACCCGTTTTCCTGTTTTGTTTTTTTGCCTTTTACAACATTCCGATGCTTGATAAGCATCTTCATGAAAAATACGGGGATGGCTTTGAAGCGTATGCGAAGTACACAAAAAAATTGATACCGTTTATTTATTGAATGTTTAATACACTTCTTTAGTGATCACGTAAAAGTTTTCATCTACTAAAATCTTTTTGATCTTTCCTGACAATAACCGGAACTCAGTTGTAGGATAAATAAAGATCAGTTCTTCATCATTGTTATAGATTTTGACAGGCATTGAAAATCCGTCCACACAGTTAGCCCACCGGTAATAAATTTTTCCATGTTTCTTCTTGTACTCCAGTTCAGGAATGTCTGTCGTTCTTAGGTACTGATCAAATACTTTAGAAAAATTAATCCCCGATTGCTGATTGATATATTCCTCAATCTGATTGCCGGTGACTGTTTGATGATAAAATGTAGTATTCATACCTCTCAAAATTTGCCTGAATTTTTTATCGTTATTGATGATTAGCCTTATAGCATGGATCATGTTGCCTGCCTTATAGTACATATCACCACTGCCTTCGTCATTCACTCCATAGTACCCGATAATCGGTTTATCATTCAGAATGTTTTTCCGTATTCCCACTACATAATCAGTTGCAGCTTTTTTGCCATAATAATATTCGGTGTAAAGGGCTTCAGCATAATTGGCAAAGCCTTCCTGTATCCACATATCAGCTATGTCTTTAGCTGTAATGTTGTTTCCAAACCACTCATGTGCGCTTTCATGCACAATGATAAAATCCCATTTCAGGCCCCATCCGCTTCCGGACAAATCCCTGCCATCGTACCCGTTTTTATAATGGTTGCCATAGCCAATAGCGCTCTGGTGTTCCATTCCCAGGTAAGGAGCCTCGGCCAGCTTGTATCCATCCTCATAAAAAGGGTAGGGGCCAAACCAATATTCAAATGCCTTCATCATCAGTGGCGCGCCCTTGAACTGTTCTTTAGCTTGTGAAAGATGATAACCCAGCACCCAATAATCCATATTAAGATTTCCTTTTTCACCGTTATATATCTCACCAAAATGTACGTACTTACCTGAGTAAAAAGTAATACCATAATTATTGATAGGGTTGACTACTGCCCATGTATATATTTTATTCCCTTCATCATCGTCTTTGATGCTGCGTAACTGTCCGTTGCTTACAGTAACGAGCCCGGGCGGAGACGTGAAATGCATTGCAGCGCTGTCAG
>JBDTIC010000406.1:0-4353 GCA_039936595.1 Ginsengibacter sp.
CTTTTGTGAGCTGTTATTCTACGCTGAATGCAGATACCATACATTATGCGGGATTCCCGGATGGTATTCCAGCCAATACACCTTTCGGAACTTTCTTCGGTCGCCAGAGCCAGCATTTTTTACAGGATTTAGGTTATGATTATTTATGGCTTAGTAATGGTTTCGGATTTGGCGTGGAAGGCTGGTCATCTACCGGAGCTATCTTTAATGGTAAGAGCTTTGACAACGGTAAATTATTGGATGTCAGAAAAAAAATTCTTAGCTTCTGGGATCTTTTTCGCACTGAATGCCCTGGGTTCAGAATAGAAACAAGAGGCACTAATTTATCAAATGGAATAGACCTTGCCAGAGACGGCGTGGATCTGAAAGATATTTATGAAGGACATTATAATCTGCTTCCACCTCCTAATTCTCCATGGGCTGCACTAAATGGAGATTTTGGCTTAGAAATGGTAGGCTATATGTCGCGCATGGCCGAATTGCCTGATGATAGATTTTTGTTCAGGTATTATACGCATGACCCCTGGTGGCTGAACAGTCCCTGGCTCGACAGGTATGGCAGAGAACCGCATGACATTTATTTGCCTATGTCTGTATCCCGTATCAACGCGAAAGGAGAAATCCATAATCCTACTCATTTGAATTTTCTTACTATTGATGATACTTATGGAAATATGCCCACGCAGGTTCCTGATGAAGTGATCCCACATATTTTAAAGGCACGTTATGATGAGCCAACTGCCCCCGGCCCTCTGGTTTGGGTCTATCCATTTGATGAATATAATGATTGGGCATACAAACAAAAAGGACGCTTACCCGAAATTTATTATGGAGACTGGTTTATCAGGCAGGCAATTAATAATGGTTTCCCCATGAATACCATTATTTCTACTACTTCTTTTCAAAAAGTTATTAAAGATCAACAAAATTTATTTAAGGAATCCATTCTTGTGTCAGTAGCTCCTGATGCGGGTTCATCTCTTGAAAGTGCATTAATAAAATATGTAAAGGACGGAGGAAAACTTATTATTTATGGCCCGGTAGATCATTCCGGTGATTCATTTTTAAAATTACTAAATCTTAGGAATGACAAGGCAATTGAAGGAGAGCTTCACATTACGTCTAAACTTTCCGATGATCTGCTGAAAATTAAATATCCGGATAAGATCAATCACAGAGCGCTGTTTTCAGGTGGAGGAATCCGCACGAAAATAGATAATAAAAATGACGCGGATACCAAAGTGTTGGTAAAGATGGATAAGGGGAGACAAAGCCGCGATGTGGTTTGGGTAAGAGAGAAGCCAGAATGGTCAGGCGGAAAGATAGCCTATGTCAGGGGAACAAATTCCAGTAGTTTCCAGGGTGGCCAGTTATTAAAACCGGATGATCCGGGCAAATGGTTTATTGGAGGTTTATACCTTCGTTATATATTAAAGGAATTCGGCTTAAACTACCAGGTGGAAAAGCGGGATCCGTCAATTGTTAATCCCATATTGACTGTTTCCCGAAATGATAATGCGTTCTTTTTTTCCGGCTATGTGCCTAATACCACCGTCAGGCAACTTTTTAAATTTCCGCAGGGAGCGCCGATATTAATTGGATACCAGACCCAAATGGATAAAGGACGATCTGCTTATTATTTATCTACATCATGGCATCGTGAGTGCAGGTTTTTTGTGGAGCAAAAAGAGGGTATTGTGTCGAGTAAAGAAATGTATTCCGGCGAGAAAGGCATTACGCGAAGGCTACAGCTCACAGGATTACAAAATGCCACGGTAAGAATATATCCTCCTGATGAGGCGACGAAAGATAAGATGCGCGTTTATTTGAATGCCGCTTATCCCTGGAAGACAGGGCAGATTTCTTTTAAGTTGGGGGATAAGAAATATGGTAAAAATTATATTGTTGAAAAGGTGAGTGGCGATCTGGTGGTTGCCTGGTAAATTCAAATAGAATAGAAAACTTGAAAAACATAATAATGAAACGGGTAATACTGACTCTTCTCTTATCTTCCATAATGTCTTTTATTTCAAAAGGACAGTTGAGCAATGTGGCCCATGCCGGACATGATTAGGCTCGTTAAAAGAACTATCAATTTTGAAGAAGTGAAAATTTTTGAGGCAGATCTTTAAAAAAAATTATTTATCATTATAGAAAATTGAAAATGCAACCAGGATTGCTATTAACGAATTGTATAGGAACTTATATTTGTTTTCTTCTTTTGCTGTTAGCAAATACTTCTTTCGGACAGCAACTAAACTTTATATACCAGAGTGGAGAAGAAGGCTACAGTTGTTTTCGCATACCTGCGATGGTTACCACTACTAAAGGAACCGTGCTTGCCTTTGCAGAAGCAAGGAAAAACAGTTGTGGAGATGCAGGTGACATAGACCTGGTGGTAAAGCGATCTGGTGATGGAGGCAAAACATGGAGCAAACTTCAAATGGTTTGGAATGACAGCGCCAACACTTGTGGTAATCCTGCGCCGGTAATAGATAAAAAAACAGGCAGTATTATTTTATTGTCAACCTGGAATCTTGGTGCCGATCACGAGAAGGATATAGTCAATCAAACCAGTAAGGATACACGAAGAGTATTTGTACTTTCTTCCTCTGATGATGGTAATACCTGGAGTGATCCACGTGAAATAACAAAAGATGTAAAGGAAGATGATTGGACCTGGTATGCCACAGGCCCAGGCTCAGGAATTCAGGTAAAAAAGAGCAAATATAAAGGCCGTCTTGTTGTGGCCTGTGATCACATTGAAGCAGTGTCAAAGAAATATTTCTCTCATGTTATCTATTCAGATGATGAAGGTGAAACATGGGTTTTGGGCGGAACAACGCCACAGGATAAAGTAAATGAATCAACGGTTGCAGAACTACCTAATGGCAATTTAATGTTGAACATGCGCAATTTCGGCGATGTGAGATACCGGCAGGTTTCCATAAGCAAAGATGGTGGGACAAGCTGGTCTGATATTTATGCTGACAGCACACTCATAGAACCTGTTTGCCAGGCGAGCCTTATTCAATATGACTATCCCGGAAAAAAGAAATTTCTGGTTTTTTCTAATCCTGCAAGTAAGACATCAAGATCTAATATAACGGTACGATTGAGCTATGACAAGGGCAAAACATGGGAGCTGAGTAAAGTACTTTATAGTGGCCCTTCTGCCTATTCCAATGTAACGGTTCTTTCGGGTGGAAATATAGCCTGTTTGTTTGAAGCGGGATATGCGAAAGCTTATGAAGGAATTGTTTTTGAAGAAATCGGGCTAAACGAATTTAGTAAGTAACCCGGAAGTAAATATTGATAATAGAAAACAAAAAAATTGCTTACAGCAAAAAACCTTAAAGGAAACTGGGGTACTTTATTGTTACCTGTTAATGCTGATGACAGTATAGATTTTATAAGATTATCCAAAGAAATAGATTATCTCATTGATGCAAAGCTTGATGGTATCTATTCTAATGGAACCGCAGGAGAATTCTATAATCAGACAGAGGAGGAGTTTGATAAAATACAGACTTTACTGGCAGAAAAATGTCGTAATGGAATGATGAGATTTCAGATTGGAGCGAGTCATCCTTCTCCGGTTATTTCATTAGAAAGAATAAAACGGACGGTTATTTTAAAGCCAGATGCTTTCCAGGTAATTCTTCCTGATTGGGTTCCTCCAGGCGAAGAAGATCAAATTTATTTTTTTCAAAAAATTGCTGAAGCAGCTTGTGGAATTCCTATTGTGTTGTACAACCCTCCACATGCAAAAACAATTTTGCATCCCGCAGATTTTTGCAGGCTGGCCAAAGAAATTCCACAGCTCATAGGCATTAAGGTGGCAGGTGGAGATACTCAATGGTACAGGGATATGCAACAGTGCTCTTTACGATTATCCGTATTTGTACCGGGCCATTTACTGGCCACAGGATTTCAGCAAAAAGTGGCAGCAGGTGCCTATTCTAATATTGCCTGCCTTAGTCCAAAAGGATCACAATGGTGGTGGAACCTGATTCAAACAGATCTGGATCAGGCCATAAAGGTTCAAACAAGAATTTTACAGTTTTTTGATGACTGTATTCTTCCGTATATACGCGCCGGGTACTCCAATCCGGCATTGGATAAATTTTTAGCGGCAGCAGGTGGATGGTCAGATATCGGAACACGATTACGCTGGCCCTATAAATGGATAAGTGAAGATGATGTAGAAGAGACGCATAAAAAAGCTATAAATTATCTCCCTGAATTTTTTGGCTTATAGGATAGGAAAATTTTTAAAATTAGGGAGATGTCTCAAAAATCAGGATTAAAGACAAAAGGTAAAAAGAGAAGAGTAAAAGTATCAGTCATAAT
>JBDTIC010000407.1:0-5622 GCA_039936595.1 Ginsengibacter sp.
TTCACCCTGTCCGTATTCATACTGAAAATCGGTAAAATCAATTGCCTTATCAGCCTGGAAATTAGAATTTAATTCTACCCCGATACCAACATGCCCCTGTCCGGATTTCGTAGTTATGATTATAGCATTATCTTTGGCACGAAAGCCATACAGTGCTGCGGCAGCAGCACCTTTTAAAACTGTCATGGATTCTATATCATCAGGATTGATGCTTTGCAATCCATCTCCTTCATCTGATTTTGCTTCTCCTGAGAATCCTTCACTATTAGCGTTTGCACCGCCATCAATATCGTTATTGATGGGAACCCCATTCACAATAATTAATGGAGAATTATTACCACCAAAGGAAGATTGGCCACGAATTCGGATCTTAGAAGCCCCACCTGGTCCACTATTAGGTATGGACACATTTAACCCCGCAACTTTTCCAACTAAACTATTACCTACGTTTGTTGTTCTGGCTGTGGTTATTTCTTTAGTATCTACCGTTGTTGTTGAATAGCCAAGACTTTTAGCCTGCCTCTTAATCCCCAACGCAGTTACAACCACTTCATTTAAGGGATTATTAGACATCGAAAGCCCTATAGTAATATTGGTTCGGTTACCCACTGGTATTTCCTGGCTTGTATAACCTGTAAATGAAATTACTAACACCGCTTGAGGACTAGGTACTGAAATTGTAAAATCACCGTCGTTATTTGTAGTAACGCCTTGATTGGTTCCTTTAAGCCTTACACTGGCATTTGCTAACGGGTTTCCATTCTCATCCCGCACTTTGCCATGGATCTCTACAGGAGGCAGTTCTGGTATCTCCATCGCTATTAGAGCAGAATGAGTATTAAAATAGGTGGTTTTCCTGTCTGGCCTAATTACAACTGTATTCTTCACTACAGAATAAGTAAGGCCCCGATCCTTTACACAAACAGATAAAGTTTGCTCCAGTGTAGCATTTCTAATGGCAAGATCGATAGGGGCTGTCTTTTGTATTATGGGCTTATCATAGTAAAACAAGTAACCAGTTTGTTGCTCAATAGCTTTAAAGACATCGGTTAAAGAAGCATTTTTCTTAACGATAGTGATCTGTTGTGCATGATCATTGGCACTGACCCTGAAGGTAGAAAATAACAGGAATGCAATTGTTAGTTTCATAACCATCCACGTTTTAGCTCGCAATAGATTGGCGCCACTATTAGCTTGGCAGCCTACATTTACAATCATAGTTTTGATTTTTAGGTGATAAAAATTTTTTGACAGTCTGTTTTCTTTCATTTTAGCCGTTTAGTTTATTGGTTATTATCCCGTTAACTATCGGGAGGTTTATTGTTCGTTTGTTTATTAAACGATAGTTTTTTTACTCCTTGGGTAAATTTTACATTGCCTGATCCCAGTATCTTTAAAACATCTTCCAACTGCTCGTCCCTGCTCATCTTACCTTCAAATCTGCACCCCAAAGACCGTCTGCTTATACAATTTCTAAATCATACACTATGCTAATTTGCTTGAAAATTGACTCTCACACTTCTATCAGGCAAACTGGTTCCTATTGTTTTTTCCTTCTTACAAGTTTTTATGTTTAAAAGCGTTAGTAATACATTTACCCGCGTATCGGCAACCTTTGCGGATATTTTTCATGGCCTGTGATAAATAAAATTACAGTCTTACGGCTTTGATGTAGCAGACCCGCCGCTTTCTCACGTTTAAAACCATTTTCTTTGATGAAGTGATACAGTCGTTTTTGGTTTTTGATTAGGTAATCAACCGCTTTTTGTAACAGCGAATTGTATTCTTTTTCGCTCTCAAGAATTGCACTATCATTATCAACTGGTAACTCAGCGTGATAAGTAATCAGGGATAACTCATAGTTTTTAGCATTTAGCTTTATCGCTTTACAAATATATTTTCGGGTAATGATAAATAAGAAATCTCTGCAATTTTCTATTTTAATCAGACGCTCTCTTCTGAGCCATTTCTTAAGAAAAACATACTGAAAGATTTCTTTGGCAACAGTGGTAATATGGGTAAACTTAAACTCAATAATACATACACAATCGTTGTATGATTCAAGTATCCTGGTAAAAGCCAAATAGTGTCTGTGGACAGTAAATGCCCCTAACACTGTGTCTTTGTATGAGATATTTCTAAACAAAAAAGAATTTAATTTAGGTATAAGCGGTAGTAATATGGCAACAAGGTATGCTTTTTTTTATTTCGATAGTAATACTGCAAATATTTTTATTTACAGTTATTTTATTTGCGTTATCGGAAAGATGTAAAGTGTCCTTGATTAAAAATTAAGAGCAAGTCATAGATAGAAGTTAGCATAAAAGCGTATCAATAACTAATAGTCCTGCACAATACATCAATCTATTTTTTGATCAGGGTGTAACTTTTCTTAACACAAAACTTCTACCTTCAGGAAAATATTTCTTCCTTACTCCCGGGTGGCACCAGGACTTCCATATTCGAATGCATCACCTATCATCAGGAAATAATAGTTTTTATTTTTGTTCACCATTGATCACCAGCATCTTTAATTTTAAGTTCACAATTCTATCTTAGTCCAGCCGCTTTTTGCCAGGGAAAAGCATAAGAAGGTTTATTCACAAATCGTTGCATGCCAATATTCATTTGGAGTGAAGTACCCGGGGCGAGATCGGCAACAAAATAACGCTGGTTGATATCAACTTTATTATTTTCCTTCAATTGATTTTCACCACTGCCTTTTTGCTCCTGAAAAGAGAGCGATGTAAATGTATGTTCGCCGAAAGCACCCGCCTGTATGATAACCCGATGACTATCTGTTAAACTGAGATTAATAAGATGCACGATTGCACCATCGTCTTTCAGACTTTCTACCAAAGCTGCTACATCCACTGGTAAGCCGGGTATTCTTTTGTCGGCATCGAAATACCTCACGGTGGCCCGAAGTAATCCTCCGTTATAAATCGTTTGAGGCGTGCCCATAGTAGTTTGTACAAGCGCTTTGGTAACTACCGGATTATTGGGATACAGATCATCTGAGTAAATTTTAGTAACATCGCGTGAATCATTTTGCATAAAGTGCATTCTTTTCATCACCTCCTCATAATCTGCCTTCAAGGACTCTAAAGGCCAATCTGGATTCTTTCCCGCGTAATACATCAGGCGTGCGTGTTCACTACTTCCAAATGTTCTGTCTCCATTACTTATTTCTTTGCTCCAGTCAAACGGTTCACTTGGTTCCCAAACTTTGCTATCACCCTCATTAAGCGTGTTTTTCCCCCAAATTCCCTCATCCCATAACGGCCGAAATTTATTTTTCTTCATCAGTATTTCTATTTTTTGCCAGTCTTCGGGTGCCATAGAGGCGTGCCACAAATGAGCCAGATCCTGTATCATCATCGGCCGATAACTATACCATCCTTCCTTCTTGTACCGAAACGGAACTAATAACTGCCCCTCCTTCGTAGTCTTGCCCCGGTTCATAAGACCAATAACCTGAGACCTTAATAAATCCAGATACTTAGGGTCTCCCGAGAGCAGGTAAGCATTTTCACTGGCTACAGACAATTCCGAAAACATCATCATGAGGCCATAGCGGCCGTACCATCCATACAGCCCGCCCCACCACTGACCATTGCGGTACTCCCCGGTTTTTCCTGTTCGTCCCACATTGTCTGGGAGCAAACCATTATTTTCTGCGATGCGTTTCATCCAGACTTCCACATAATTTAAAACCCATTTTTTATACTTTTCATCACCGGTATATAAATAAGCATTGGTCATAAGCCCGGTGGCAGCGAGATTAACCGGAACATCGGTGCGCGTTACCATCCGGTCATAGATCGTTTGTATTTCTTTCTTTCTTTTAGGATTGTTAGTCCAGTCAGGTTCCAAATTAGCAATAACCGGATAGAGAGAAGCATGACCATAGCGCAGATTATAGGTGGCATCTGAAGAAGTCAAAGGGCCCTGGCTGCCGGTAAATATTGATTTTATGACGGAATGTATCGAATCATAATTCTGTGCTTCCGGATTTTCATTTAAATAGTAGCCCGCAAAGCGCCTGGCTCGGTCAATGTTTTCTGGAAGCATCGGATTGCCTAATGCAAGGTTGTAAAATGCTGTCATACCTTCACTTATATGAAAAAAGTCATCATGCCTTGGAAACTCTTCATATAGTTGATGATCATAATCAATTGAATCATTTGAAAACGCAGTATTGCTGCGAATAATTGCATTATATTCATTCAGTGCCGTTCTATTTAGAAATTCATTTCCCGAAATGGCATAAAGCTCTGGCCAGTTATAAAACATTTCGAACACATCGTCATACGGCCCTTTTCCATAAATCGATCCATCAACACGGGTAAATCTTTTTACGTAGTATGGAGCTGCGTGTTCTATAGTTTTTATTAGTTGCCTTTGCATGATCGCCCAATCAGGAGGTATTTCTAAAATGCTTCCTTTAACAACAGTCATTCTTTTTTCCAAATCTGTATTCTTCATAACCGTTGTACCAATATTTGTGTTATTGGTGATTTGGCTTCTGGCAGCAAAAGAAGCTATAAATAGCAAAGGAAGTATGATCCATCTTAATGTAAGTACATCTTTCATTGTATATTTTTTTTGACAAAAAGAAGGTCACTAATGCACTCCATCTTTTTGCATCTTTTTATTTATTCGTTTATCACCTTTCAGTAATTTCAATTGTATTAATTTTTATTTTTATCCATGTCTTTTGAATTTAATTTATTTCTTGCACGGGCTACCTCTTTTTCATGAACAGCGCTTGAGTTATTTCCGAAATTTAAACGTGTATACGTCAGTACTTTTGCGATCTCCTCATCACTCATAAAATCATGTTTAGGCATCACACCGCTGAAGGTTTTTCCATTCACTGCAATCGAACCGGTAAGGCCATTTAATAATACATTTATCAGTCGTTCTTTATCTCCCGAAACCCAATCGGATTTACTCAGAGGCGGGAAACGGCCTCCGTCACCTTTTCCGTCCCCTTGATGGCATGAGATACAATAAAGGTTATATGTTTTTTCGCCTCCAACTGCCATTCCGTTGTCAAGATTATCTAATATTTTGTCAGGAGTCTTTAGGTTAATTAGCGTTTTATGCTTTTCCATTGTTGCTAACTGAGCTTTCCCAAAATTTTCCTTATCACCCTTAAACATGATTCGCCATATCTTGCCTTTGGCATCATCGCTAATGTACAAAGAACCGTCGGGTCCCATCGCTATTCCCATTGCCCGATGAACGGCGTCGGTTGAATTCACGATAGTGTCTTTCTGAGCAAATCCATCAGCAAATGGCTCCCATGGGCCTGACGGCGCTCCGTTCTTGAAGGGCACAAAGCAAACAAAATAGCCGGATTGAGGGTATGGGGCCCGGCCGGCCGAACCGTGAAAAGCTATAAAAGCGCCGTTTTTATAATGGTCAGGAAATTGATTACCTGTATAAAAGAAAAGATCATTAGGTGCCCAATGTCCCGGAAAGCCAATTAAAGGATTTGCAGGTTTTTCAATTCCTTCTTTTTTTAAATCTACGCCGCGATACTCCGGATTTAAGACTTTCTTATTTTGCATTTGATCATAATAATAGTAAGGCCACCCACCGTTCATTCCTTCT
>JBDTIC010000408.1:0-3280 GCA_039936595.1 Ginsengibacter sp.
TGCTGGAACCCAATCAAAACAATACCGGTACCCACGATTTAGGCTTTATGATGTATTGTAGTTTTGGTAATGCATATCGTCTCACCAAAAAAGAAGAGTATAAAGATATCATTTTTCGTTCTGCTAAGTCTTTATCTACAAGGTACAGGCCTTCTATTAAATCCATTCAAAGCTGGAATACCAATAAGTATTTTAAGTGTCCAGTAATCATTGACAATATGATGAATCTCGAAATGCTGGACTGGGTAACTGACCAGGGGGGTGATAAAAAATATAAAGAAATAGCAATCAGCCATTCCAATACTACGATGAAGAATCACTACAGGCCCGACTATAGCTCGTGGCATGTAATAGATTATGATCTGGAAACGGGTAGTGTCATTCGTAAAGCGACATGGCAGGGAGCTGCCGATTGTTCTTCCTGGTCAAGAGGCCAGTCATGGGGCTTATATGGTTATGTAGTAATGTATCGGTTTACAAAAGATAAAAAATACCTGAACCAGGCCAGGAACATCGCAAAATTTATATTGAATAATCCTAATCTACCGGAAGATAAAATTCCTTTTTGGGACTTTGATGCCCCAAAGATTCCTTATGCTGAAAGAGACGCATCAGCCGGATCCATTATGGCGTCAGCGTTGCTCGAGTTAGGACAATATACCACAGGAACTGAAAAACAGGAATACATAACTATTTCAGAGAAGATATTGCAGTCCCTTTCAAGTGATAACTACAGAGCTAAGGCTGGAGAGAATGGGGGATTTTTATTGATGCACAGCACAGGCGCATTGGTTTTAAATTCTGAAATAGATGTGCCATTGATCTATGCGGACTATTATTTTCTGGAAGCACTTAAACGATACAAGGATTGGTATTTAAACTGATTGAATATTGAGCCCCTCTCCTTTGAGAGAGGGGTTGGGGTGAGGCCCCAACAGCTAATGAGCATAGGAGTGTACTAAATAGAAACGATTAAATTGGTCAACTATAAAATTTTAATAGAAACTAAAAAAATAAATAATGAAAGAACAATTAGAAGGCAGATATGCAGTAAGTCCGGAAGAAGTAAAACACATGGATACACAAGATCTGCGAAAGAATTTTTTGATAGAAAAAGTCTTCGAACAGGATAAAATACATCTCACTTTGAGTCACTTTGACCGTTTTATAGCCGGTGGAGCAATGCCGGTCTCAGAAACACTTCAACTATCAAACCCGGATAACCTGAAAGCAAATTATTTTCTTGAGCGGAGAGAGATGGGCATCATCAATGTGGGTGGAAAAGGCATTATACAAGCTGATGGCGAAACTTTTGAGTTGGATTTCAAAGACGCCCTTTATCTTGGCAAGGGGACTGAGCAAGTAAATTTTAGTTCTTCAGATCCGGCAAATCCCGCAAAATTTTATATTAATTCTGCACCCGCTCACCACAGGTACCCGTCAAAAAAGGTAACGAAAGCGGAGTCGGAAATAGTGACTCTTGGTTCGCTCGAAAATTCCAATCACAGAACTATTAATAAACTTTTAGTCGCTTCTGTGATTGAAACCTGCCAGTTGCAAATGGGAATGACAGAATTGAAAACAGGGAGTGTATGGAATACGATGCCTGCGCATACGCATGACCGAAGAATGGAGGTATATTTTTATTTTGAAGTACCTAAAGACCAGTCTGTTTGTCATTTTATGGGACAGCCACAGGAGTCACGGCATATATGGATGCAGGATGAGCAGGCAGTTATTTCACCTCAATGGTCTGTTCACGCAGGAGCAGGTACATCCAATTATACTTTTATCTGGGGCATGGCCGGTGAAAATCTTGATTATGGCGATATGGATGTGTGTGACATCACCGATTTAAGATAAGAAATCATTTTTGTTCGGATGAAATTGTGTGAATTGTTTAAAAAGCTTTAAGGAAATGGGCCACGGCCCTCTCCCTTGAGAGAGGGGTTGGGGTGAGGCCTTATAGATCGGGAAAGGCTTTCATACATTTAGGCGGACAACAATGCTAAAAAGTATTTGAAATTTATTTTATGAAAGGCGTTACCCGGTCTGATGTTTCTTCAGATTATTTGGGAAATGAAAAAGAAAGAAATTGGTGATTAAAGTACTGATTAATTGCCTTTCAAAAAAAGATTTAAATATCTTCGCTGCTATCACAAAATAGATTATCAATCTTTAGAAGAATATACAATATCTAAATAAAATTACAAAGCAAGAATGAAATTATCACGCTATACTTTAAAAAATATAAGCTCTGAAAATGTGATTGTGCCGGACCAGGAAATTTTTGAATTGCCTGAAAAGGTTTTGCAATTTGGTACCGGTATACTGCTTCGTGGCTTGCCGGATTATTTTATTGACAGGGCAAACAGGAATGGTGTTTTTAATGGCCGTGTAGTAATGATCAAATCTACATCAAAGGGAGATGCTTCTTCGTATGACAAACAGGATGGCCTATATACCCTATGTGAGCGGGGGTTCAAAAATGGTAAGAAAACAGAGGAGAACATCATCATCTCTTCAGTTAGCCGTGTATTAATTGCTCAAACAGATTGGAGTAAAATATTGGAATGTGCTCACGACAAAAATTTTGAGATCATTATTTCCAACACCACTGAAGTAGGTATTACGCTGGTTCACGAGGACATAAAAAGATTTCCGCCGGTATCCTTCCCTGGTAAATTACTTGCCATATTATACGAAAGATTTATCGCCTTCAACGGAAGTGAAGACAGTGGATTCGTAATCGTACCCACAGAATTGATTGTAGATAATGGTAAGAAATTGGAGTCCATTGTCCAGGAATTGGCGCATTTAAATTCATTAGACGACAAGTTTATTGAGTGGTTGGAAAACTGTAACTACTTCTGTAGTTCACTTGTTGACAGAATAGTTACAGGAACACCAGATAAGGATGTTAAGGAAAGTATAGAAAATGAATTAGGTTATACTGATGAACTATTAACGGTGAGTGAAGTATACAGTTTGTGGGCGATTGAAGGCGATCAAAAGATAAAGGATGTTTTGTCTTTTGGTGCAGTAGGGGATGGCATAGTGATTGAGCCTAACATTGATCTGCATCGTGAATTAAAATTGCGACTGCTTAACGGCACTCATACGCTCACCTGCGGTCTGGCTTTTCTTGCTGGATATCGCCTGGTGCGTGACGCAATGGAAGATGATCTGTCATCAGGTTTTATTGAAGGACTGATGAAAAATGAAATAGCTCCATCAATACCGTATGAAATAGATAACAACTCGAAAAATGTTTTTATCT
>JBDTIC010000409.1:0-7673 GCA_039936595.1 Ginsengibacter sp.
TGGAGATGAATACCCGCATTCAGGTGGAGCATTGTGTAACGGAAGAAGTGGTTAACTATGATCTTATAAAAGAACAAATAAAAATAGCAGTCGGAGATAAAATTTCAGGAAGAAATTATTATCCTGAGATGCATGCTATCGAATGCAGGATCAATGCAGAAGATCCATATAATGACTTCCGTCCGTCTCCTGGCCGCATTACAGTGCTTCATCAACCGGGAGGCCATGGCGTTCGTGTAGATAGCCATTGTTATGCAGGTTACGTGATTCCTCCTTATTATGACAGCATGATTGGGAAACTGATAGCAGTTGCTCAAACCCGCCGCGAAGCAATTGACACGATGAACAGAGCATTGAGTGAATATGTAATAGAAGGCATTAAGACTACCATTCCTTTTCATTTGCAACTCATGCAAAATGAAGATTTCATAAATGGAAATTTTACCACTAAGTTTCTTGATGGATTCAAAATGCAGCCTCTACAGGATGAAAAAAAATATTGAATAGCATTACGTTATTGATATTCCGGAGGTTGAAATCCTGAATGTTGGGACAAATAATGAAATGATTTGATTTTGAGCTAAAGCTCAAATGTCTTCTGTCACGAATGACTCGAATTGACACCAATTTAATCTGGCGGGGAGTGTAGCTTTAATGTTCTTCAATTGATCAGGCCTTCCAACCCTTATTCCAGGTAATTGAGGTCTTTAGAAAAAGTTTCTTCCATGTGGCTTAGTGCCCAAAAAGCCAGGCCTATCACAAGAATGCCTACAGTGATCCCAGCGTAAATCAACGAGCCGTGAAATACGCTCCTCAGGTATTGAAAAAGTAATGAGACCGGTACTACGGAACCCCGGACGAAATTAGGTACAGTCGTAGTCACTGTCGCCCTGATGTTGGTGCCGAACTGTTCTGTAGCTATTGTCATAAATATTACCCAATACCCTGCGGAGAAACCAAGAACAAAACAAATGGTATAAAATGCAGGGAGGCTGATATTGCGCATCAGAAAATAGGCTAAAACAGATAGAATAGTTAAGGTAAGAAAAACATATACCACCTTGATCCTGCTCTTCAGGTATTGACTAAGCAATCCACTGACGATATCTCCTAACACGAGCCCGGCATAACAGTAAGCTACTGCCGCTCCCGCATTGACATCACCTTTTACGCCAAGCACATTACCAAATTCAGGGGATAATGTTATCAGGATGCCAACTACAAACCAAAGCGGGATACCAATAACGATGCATCGCATGTATTTCAAAAATCTTTTCCAGTTGGTAAACAAAGATAGAAAGTCACCACGCTTGTCGTGCCTTTGCTTTGCTTCTCCAAACATACCCGATTCAACCACTCCTATTCGTAAAATTAACAGGGATAACCCCAGGCCTCCGCCGATAAAAAATGAAGTACGCCATTCAAAAAGTTCAGCTACTAAAAAGCCAACTACAGCGCCGCTAACTCCCACGGAAGCTACAATGGTGGTAGCATAACCACGTTTTTCTTTTGGCATGATCTCAGAAACCAAAGTAATTCCGGCACCTAACTCGCCTGCTAAACCAAAGCCAGCTATAAAGCGCCATACTGCATAACTTTCCACTGAGTGAACAAAACCATTGGCAATATTGGCAATAGAATACAAAAAAATAGATCCGAATAAAACGTACAACCTTCCTTTTTTGTCACCCAGTATTCCCCAGAATATTCCACCTGTCAATAGTCCCAGCATTTGGATATTCAGTAAAAAAATGCCATTATCCGTTAACAGCTGTCCGCTCAACCCCAACGATTTTAAACTAGGCACACTAACTATGCTGAATAATAGCAGATCATAAATGTCGACAAAGTAACCCATAGCAGCTACGAGGACAGCAGCGTTTAATAGATAATTTCTTTTATGCAGTTTGTTATTGAGAAGAGCTTCAGAAGTAACCAACTCTTTGGATTTCCTATTCATCATTTAGTAAAATTGATTGGAATACTTTGATTGTAAATTTTTTGATGCACAATATTATTTTATTTTTTAAAAAAATGAGATAATATTTTTTGTATTGGCCTGCTTTAAAATATTTCCGGGAAATTAATTCATGATTGCCGCGTGGCAACATCTGTAGATGATGTTAATCGGTGACAATTGGCAAGGAAAGTCTGTTGAGAAGGGTTATAAATAGAACCAAGGAGGTTTCGCCATCATTACTTGTACTGAAGGGCCTTCGGGTAGCCAATATAAGACTTTGGTTAATATCAGGATATTTACCAAAGAGTATTTTAGAATCGATACGATAACTAATAAAGACGAGCTAGCTTTTTAGTGGCTGCCCCACAGGAATCGCACAGTCGTGACCTGGCTGTCCGTGTGGTGGATTTAAAGTAACTGCTCCACCCGTATTAACGGGAAGGCCGGGCATAAGCTGACGGGAAGGGGCAGTCTGCGGTTGCTGCGCAGGTGAATTAAGAGGAGCACCTACAGCAATATCACATCGGTGGCCAGGTTGTCCATGCTCAGGATTGAGTGCTAATCCGCTTCCAGCAACACCAGAGGGTACCACTGCGGGGGATGGCAATTGCTGAATAGTAGCATCATTTAATCCCAAAGAATCAACAGCTAAGGTAGAAGCCGGAGGTTGAGATATTTCAATAGAAGTGTCATAATCGACACCCTGCTCATTACAGGAGTTTAAAAGAAATATGCATATAAGAAAGGTAAATAGTAACCTGTTTTTAATAGGCATACCAAAATATTTTTGTATTTTTTCCATTCCTGTGTTGTTTAAAGAAAGTATCCTTCAAAAATACCATTTGACATTGAAAAACCTATTTTTCGTCCTATAGTTTTTGTTAAAAGATATAGTCTCGTGAATTTATTCTCTTTCATTCAGAAACAATCCCATCACCTTAACGGTCTCCGGCATGTGCTTATTGATCATTGATTTCTTTGTCAGCTGCCAATAACTGTTGTCTTTTTCAACCAATAACTGAGTCGTTACAATCCAGCTTTGGATCCATCCGGTAAGAGTGGACCAGGCACCCCAACCGGCATCGGCATTAGAAGCCCAATAATCCCATCGGTTATAATCGAATGCTCTGAACCAACCTCCATCTAAATCTTTATGCTTGCTACTCTTTATTTGAATGCGCGTAAGAAAGTCTGATAATTTATGAACTGCATTCATGTATTTTTTATTTCCTGTAGCATGTGCAGCTTCATTCAAACTAAAAAAAGCAAAATTGCTTGTGTATAGCATGTCAGCAACCGGATCACCATTTTCAAAAATAAGAGGAGCTTCATGTAATCCATAAGCTTTGTTGGATGCGGTGCGTCCATACTGTCCTCCGGATCCGCCCAACTCTTCCCGGATAGCTCCACATTCCATTTGGTTTACGAGTAGTCTTTCAACTACCTGGTCAAGCCAATGGCGATGTTCAGGACTATCTTCAATGCGTACAAGCCATGCGAGAGGAAGAATCATTCTTGCCCGCTCTTGCTGGATTCCATTCGTCCATTTCCATTTATCAGGATAAGCTTCCATAGTAAGTCGAATGGCTTCCTTTGCTTTTTGCAACAGCGGCTTATAACCAGTTTTATCATATAGCCAAAGATAACAGGCCCACAACCATGACTCAAAATGAGGATGGGGATTAACGATATCCCTGTTCTCAAAATGCCTCCAGCCTTCCTTTAAAATATCTGCTTCGCTTAAACGTGGGCCTCTAAAGCCTTCTTTACCCGTAGTACGAAAATTAGCAAGTATGGCTTCCAGAATTTTACTATCCCATTCACTGGTATTCATATAAGCCGAAGCTCCTATCAAACCCAAAAGGCATCGTGCGTTATCATCACCATAAAATACTCCCGGATGAGTAACTGACCATCCGATCAATCCAAAAGCAGGACTGTTTGGATCATTTTTATTCCCACTTCTGAGATTGGAATGATAGAAAATATTATCTGCAAGGCTCTTAGCTACTTTAAAGTAGTCATCTTTATGAAGAAGATTTCCGGCCGCCGCTAAGGCATAAGCTACTTCACCCTGCACATCAGCGCGTATCCAATAGCGGTACTGCTGGGTACCATCATAATTAATATTTGAAACATGGCCTTCCAAAATTCCAAGCGACCCGTCTCCGTTGGGCATTTGCTGGCTTACGGGTGGCCCAACCGGGTTGAGGCCATCGTCCTGGTATTTCAGCCATAGTTCCTTCCATGACGGCGCTATAAAAAAATGCGCATTAAAAAACCATTCGGCACCCTTTGCAATTGAATTCCGGATAGCATCTCCAGGTAATCTGGTATTCTCAGCATACATAGGATCCACATAAGAAAGCCAATGACTGAAACTGAAATTTTTATCCCCCGATACCCATGAAATAATATAATTCCATACTTGTTTCCAGGATTGTTCAGGTCCATATCTACCTGTGGCAAAATCACTAAATTTAGTAGTAGCCACCAACATATTATCCTTTTGAAACAGTAACACACGAGTCTTAATATCATTGATGCCGTACTCCGCTTTATCAAAGCCCGCGACCTTTCCTAAAACCATCAAAGGATTTGATACTTTTACAGGAATCAGGTGACAACCATTGATCCCCAGGATACTCATTGGTTTTAATTTCTCTCCAAACACATCGGAAGTAACTACGCCTCTTTCCAGCGTAGCCTTAAAAATGGAATCCTTATTTTCAGATTGGGTGAAGGAAGAAGAGTATTCTATGTACAATCTTAATCCTTTCTTTTTCGCTCTTTCTAATACGTGGGGTTTTATATTTGTTGATATTTCAGGATAAGAATCTGATACAATCAAAACTCCAGTCTCTTTGGAAGCCTCATTAATTGCATCTTCAGGCGAGTCAAATCTTTTTAGTTTAATATTCTCTTTGCTTAATAGAATATACAAATCGTTAGACGCTCTTCCGCAAAAATTTAGAGTTATTTTTTGAGAATAGGTTGCGATGCTACAACAAAAAAAACAAACAAGGCTAAGTATAAAACACTTTGTATTCATAAAGGTCATTGAAAGAAATTTTGTTTAAAGTTCTATAAGCTATCTATCTGCCAGGTAAAAGATTTTCGTCTGTTGACAAAGATTTTGCTCCTGCACTTTTACCGGGAGCGATGATATATTCACCACTTACAGCCTGAAAAAATATAGTGTTTTCTCCTGAAATAACATTTGCATTAAGATTTACTTCGCCATCTTTGCTTTTTACATTCCAAGAGCCGGGTTTCATTCCGGCCAAAACAACCTGAAATTTATCACCGGCAGGGATCTTCAAAGTAAATCCATTGCTGATAAAATCGGAACCTTTGCTCATGCTCACCACCCTATCAGCAAGAGTGACCACGTAGCTTACAGGAGTTTCATAATAATTTACAGGAAGAGGTTTTGTATCGCCATCTACCATTTGAAAGACAGTAAGGAAACGATCGCTTTTGCTGGCTTTCTTAGGTGATATCATAATTCGATGCCCATTTGCTTCAGGCAGATCCGGCAATGGCGGTTCATATTTGAATTGAAACACCGTGTTGGCATCACTGCCACTTAAAATATCTATCTGGCGATCTGCTGCGGACGGGACCAGCATGTCTACATAAGTTTTACCTATAAGCCCTTCGCGTTGGTTTTGCAGAACAACACCATATTTTGTTTTTTCGGGCATATTGTATGCATTTATCTGCCAGTATTTTTTGAATTCGGGATGGGTGGTTGTCATATCATCAGTTAAGATAATTGCAGCCGGAATATCTTCTCTATCCAGGTTTAAGAAACAAAATCCCCTCGTATAAGAACTCATCTTTTCGGACCAGTACGCCTTGGTGAGATCAACTTTAAAATAACTAAAAAAAGGACGCAACTTAGACGGTCCAAAGTTAGCTGAAAGTACCTTGCCGTTATTAAATTGCGGATCCGTTTTTGCTTCCTGTGGAGTCCTGGGGTTCTGCCGGTTATATTTAGTGCCACCATCATTCGATTCGATATTTCCAAATTTTTCATCCGGGTCTACTGCCACCATCATGCTGTGAGCGATAGAACGCTTATTAAAATTCAGATCGTACGGTGTGCCGTAAAATTTATATTCACCGATGTCACCAAACTGGAAACCGCGGTAATAAAGTTGAATGGCTCCTGCATCGGAATGTTGGTGATTACCGAAGTGATAGCCGCCACCTTTGATCTCGGCAACCACATCATTGCTGTTCATCCCGATATGCCAGCCTGTGCGGGCTACCATCGAGCCTAGAATAGGCCCGAAGTCCTTGGTTAGTGGCAGCGACTCCATACTTTCTTCAGCTTTCAATCCGGGATCATTTAATAATAAAAATAATACCGGGTTATCTGGTAAACCGCCCTGCCGTTCAAATTCAGCTTTCAGCAGTGGGTCAGAAGAATAGGCATAATTCAAAAGCATGGTTAGTGGTGACTTCCAGTAGTAAAATTTTCCGGCAGGACCACTATTGAAACCATCTCCGTCGCGTAGCATTTGTCCATCAGGGATACGCATGTACTGCCAGAATTCACGGACACCTTTGATATTATTATCAAAAACCGGTTTCCCGTTTAGTCTATAAAACAGCCAGGCCGAATGCATATCCCATCCGAAACGGTACGCCCCATAGTCAACGCCCTGGTTGTGCCTTGGCGATTGGTATTCAAATTTTCTCATTGGGACCAATTGTTCCAGGATGATATAAGAAGTATATTGATAAGCGGCTGGATTCTCGTCATAAATAGCAATACTCATCGAAAGCAGATCGCGATTAATTTGAGCTTCATTGCCATGGCCATTGATAATACTCTGCTTAAAGGGCGGCCAACCACATTCCATTTCATCAGCCAATCGCATCAGGTTGTTGTAAAGAATTTGTTTATTCTTCTTATCGAGTAGATCATAACACCAGTCATAAACTTCTGATGCTGAATAAATAGCCCTTCCCATTTCCCGTGTTATATCCAATATATTTCCAAATTCAACATGCGACAAGTAATCCACCATTAATTGAATAGCTTCATTACCCGCTTTTTTATTGCCGGTCATGAGATAATAAAAGGCTTTAGTTTCTGCAGCTTTTTCGAGGCTGGCGTTATAGGTCATTTCTGCATTGGGGTTAAATTTAAAATCAAACGGAATAAGAGCCGACTCTTCTACCTTTTTCCAGGCTGCGAGGTTCTCTGCTGTTTTCAATCGCGCTTTTATCCCCGGCAATGATTGCTGATTTACCCAAAGACGTGGCCGGCTGGCCGGTGGTAAAATTTGTGGCTGATAATGCTGAGCGGCTAAGGGAATGGGCGGTGGGACGTAAGCGGCAAATTCAACATACTCCAACAATACTCCCCGTGGCAACCAAATTTTTAGCTGCTGATCTTCACCACTTAATTCGAATTTTCCTGACTCCTGCCGCGCAATATCCCAAGGTACATATACCACACGCTTGGTCGGACGTTGATTGTCTATCTGAATTTTAATGTATAAGGATTCAAATTTACTTTTCGCCCTTTTCATAAGTTCAACGCCTTCTGCATTTGTAACAGCATAAGTACTCATCATATACCGGCCTGCCTTCGGCGCTCGTATGTCAAAGACAATATCTGGTTTAGAACGGCCGCTATCGACTGCGGCGGAGACACCGGTTTTCAAAACCATTCCTTTATTATTACTCAATCGTT
>JBDTIC010000410.1:0-4380 GCA_039936595.1 Ginsengibacter sp.
TTAAGTTCACAACGATCATTTTTGTAGCTTTACCAATAAAAATGGAAGACACAATTACCAATAAAGTAGCTCAAAGCGGAATTGTAACCCTTGATCTTGAAAAATATTTTCCTTCCGGGGAACTAGCTTTTTTCGACCTGAAAAATTATCTATTCATGGATTTGATTTTAAAAGAAAAACAATACAGAGAAGATTTGAAAAAGGAAGATTGGAAAAAATTTGAAAATAAAAACGTCGCTATTGGTTGTAGTACAGATGCGATTATACCTCTTTGGGCTTATATGTTAGCCGTATCTTATCTTCATGATTTTGCAGCAGAGATTATTTTTGGAGATGAAAAACAATTACTCAATACTTTGCTTCTAAAAAATATAGCTAAAATAAACCTATCCGAATTTGAAGGACAGAGAGTAGTAGTAAAGGGATGTGGAGATAAGAAAATTTCGGAATCGGCATATGTGGAGATTACAAAAATTTTGTATCCTGTTGCTAAAAGCATCATGTTTGGCGAACCTTGTAGTACTGTTCCCATTTTTAAAAGAAAATAGATTATTTTTCTGAGTTGCTGAGCTGTTTACTAACTTTAAAACCAACCGCGTTTTTTAAACATCCAGATCATCCATACCGGGATAACAAGCATCAATCCCACAGCAATAAAAAATCCGTAAGGGTTATGAAGCCATGGAATACGATTAAAATTCATTCCGAAAATTCCACCAATTACGGTAGCAGGAGCCAGAAGGCATGTAACTACGGCCATGACTTTCATTACTTCATTCATTTTCAAATTAACATTGCTTAGATAAAGATCCTGTAGGTTGATCATCATATCCCTGTAATTTTCAGCAAGTTCATTGGCCTGAACTATATGGTCGTAAATATCCTTAAAATATTTTTCGGTTCTATCTTCTATAAGGGCGCTTTCACTTCGAAGGATTCCATTAATCATTTCACGTACTGGTGAGATGTTTCTTTTTAAAAAGATCATCTCTTTGCGAAGCAGGTTGATCTTGGCAAGAGTCCTGTTATCGGGACGTTGATTGATGTCTTCCTCAAGGTCTTCTATTTTCTCTCCCAGTTGCTCCATTATTACAAAGTAGCTATCAACAATCATGTCTATCAAAGAATAAAATAAATAATCGCTATTGCTCTGCCGAACTTTGCTACCTGCAACTTTTATCTTTTCTCTCAGGGGATTAAATACATCTCGTGTCGGATCTTCCTGGAAACTTAAAACAAAATTGGAACCCAAAACGATGCTGATCTGTTCGCTTTCTACTGATCCTGTTGTCTCGTTAAAATATAGCATGTTTAACAGGCAAAAAAGCAATTGGTTTAATTCATCCATTTTTGGCCTTTGTCCGGAGCTAAAGATGTCTTCTGCAATAAGAGGGTGAATTCCGAAGAGAGTGCAGATTTCATCGATATCAGCTTTTCTCAATCCATCCAAGTTGATCCAGGTGACACCTGTCGTACTGAGATATTTGTAGCAATCGGCTACCTTTTCAACCTGTTCTAACTTCATTCTTTCAGCATTATATTCATAAACGCTTATTATAGTATTATCCGGTTCCTTTCTTAATGGGGCTATGGTGGGATTAACCTGCAAAACTCTTTTAGTAATTTGCTTTTCAAAAGGATATATCAGAGAGAGATACTTTTTTCTTCTCATAAAAAATATTTTAATAAAACGATATCAGAGGAAATAAAAGGAAAAGAAAAGCTCTATTTGTGCCTGGAAAGAATAATTTGCTTGGGTTGTATAGCTGAAGAAGGAAGGTCGGATGTCCACATATCCCGATACATTTTCCAGTTGCCAGCTTCCTGCCTCCAAAGTACAATGTATTTTCCTTTATCGGTTTGTTGTTCTTTTTTGTCCGAAAACTTATAAGTTCCTTCTTCAGCAAGAATACTGCTGTCACCCGATATCTGAATAGTATGAAGATCAATTTTTGCAACACCACTTTCCATAATTTTTGAAAAGTATTGCCTGATATTTTCATTGCCAACAATTGCCGGTCGATTGCTGCACATCAATTTGGCATCCGTTGTAAAGCAATTGGCAACACTAACAGAGTCGTCATTTTGAAAAGCTTTCATAAAGTTATGATTACTCTGCATTATGGAGGCTTCGCCTTGCTTAATGTCAAAACTTGAAGCGGATTTTTCTATTTCTACTTTATCCTGGGGATTGCACGCGATTGTGATCAAAGAAGCGGCTATGATGAAAGCAATGATTGATCTGAAAGAAAACAAATACATATATACCAAATTTTGAGAGGACTAAACTGCATTAAAGATAACAGGAACGACTTAAAATTTTATATAAATCTTTTAGCATGCTCATAGTCTTCAGGTGTATCTATTGATACCGGAGCTTCGTCAGTAAGTACCATTTTAATTTTCACTCCATTTTCGAGATACCGCAATTGTTCTAATTTTTCAATAGATTCCAGAGGGGTTATTTTCCATTTTGTAAAGTTCATAAGCGCTTTTTTCCTGTAAGCATATATACCAATGTGTTTGAAAAAAACAGGAGAAATATTTTTATTACGGTGATAAGGAATCACACTGCGGGAAAATAGCAGGGCATTTAAATTTTTATCTACAACGACTTTTACATGATTGGGATTTTGAATCGTTTCTTCATTAGATATAGGATGCATCAATGAAGCTACTTCAGTTTGTTCATCAGAATCATTTTTAAAAGCCTGTAGCAAATCACCAAGCGCTTTCTTATTAACAAAGGGTTCATCACCCTGAACATTCACAATGATATCCACATCCATATCCAAAGCTACTTCCGCAATACGATCACTTCCGCTTTCATGCAGTTGTCTGCTCATTATTGAGTGACCTCCATTTTGCGTGATTTCATTAAAAATGATGTCGCTATCGGTTACAACTATTACCTGGTCAAATAACAAGGTAGAAACCGTGTTTTCGTAAGTATGTCTTATTATTGATTTATTACCCAACTGCTGCATTAACTTTCCATGAAAACGGGTAGCAGCAAAGCGTGCAGGGATTAGCGCAATTGTTTTCATTAGGGTTTCATTTAGAAAGAAAGCTTGCGGTTCTTATATGTATGTTTACAAATATCTTTCTGTTAATTATTCAGCATCAAAGGCATTATCAACATCAGCAGCTCTTCATTTTCTTTGTTTTCTGTGGGCTTTATAATTCCAGCCTTGGTAGGTGTGCTTAATTCAATGATGATTTCAGAAGTGTCTGCCGCGCCTATCAGTTCTATTAGAAATTTTGCATTAAAGGCTATTTGCAAATCTTCCCCATCATATTGGCAAGACATTCTTTCATTTCCTTCAAAGCTGAAATCCACATCCTGGGCCGCCAGTTGTAGTTCACTGCCAGAAATAGTAATTGCAACCTGGTTAGTGCTTTTATTACTAAATACGCTTACCCTGCGAAGAGCATTTTGAAAATCATTTTTATTAACGGTAAGTTTATAAGGATTATCTATTGGAATGACTACTTTATAGTCAGGAAAACGTGCATCTATCAAGCGGCAAACCAATTCAGTATTATCATGTTTTATAAACAGATGGTTCTTGCTGTAAGAAATATTCAACTCAGCTTCTGTGTTGGGTAAAACATTTTTTAAAAGGTTAAGGGGTTTTTTAGGTACAACAAATTTTGCCTCCTCAGGGCATTCAACATTTGTGCGGGAATACTTTACAAGGCGATGTGCGTCTGTAGCGACAGTGGTAATATTATCTTTTGAAAGTTCGAAAAATACTCCCGTCATTGCAGGTCGTAGTTCATCATTGCTGGTGGCGAAGATACATTTATTGATGGCTGTAACCATTGCCGATGAAGGCATTACGAAAGAATTAGCTTCATCTGCCTCAGGTTCTTTGGGAAAATTATCAGGGTTTTCACCCATTACTTTATATTTTCCATTATCACTTGTAATTTCTACACCATAGTTTTTATCTATATTAAAAGTGAGAGGTTGCTCTGGAATATTTTTAAGGGAATCCTGAAGAATTTTGGCGGGAATACAAAATTTACCACTGTCTTTTGCCTCCACATCCATTTGAATTTTCATAACCGTTTCAAGGTCGGTGGCTACGATGGTTAGATTATTTTTTTCTATGTCAAAAAGAAAATCTTCAAGTATAGGTAGAACTGTATTGGCGCTGATCACTCCGCTTATTTGCTGTATGTGTTTTAATAATTGAGTAGAGGAAACGATAAACTTCATATAAAGGGTTTAATGCCAAAGATAAAAGATTCAAATCAATGAAAAGAAATAAAAAATGCACCTATCAGCGCCCGGCTACTCATTTAAAAAGCCTGGAAAAAGTTACATTTCAAAAAAATATCAGGACAGTTTTTTAATCCTAATTTCGTGTAAAT
>JBDTIC010000411.1:0-3733 GCA_039936595.1 Ginsengibacter sp.
GCTCAATACAATTTAAGTGGTGTTTGATCAGTAACATACTTTACGATGGTAAATTATTTAATTCGTGTTTATTAGTGTAACCTGACTGCCATTAGGCAGGTTAGTGGCAAAAAGCCTTTGAGCTTCATCTCAAACAAAATTCATTGCACGGCTTGTATGCTATAATAGCATAAATAATAACTAAGAACCTTCAAACAAAATTAAAAACAAATGAAAAAGGTTAGAAAGAATCTCAAGATGCCTGATAATTCCAGGCGGAATTTTATTAAGACAGGCGCTTTGGCATCGGCGGGCTTTATGATTCTGCCACGTCATGTATTGGGTGGCAAAGGTTTCGTAGCTCCCAGCGATAAATTAAATATTGCTGCTATTGGTGCAGGTGGTAAAGGTCAGAGTGATCTAGAAAATTTTTCAAAAAGTCCCAATGTAAATATCGTGGCGTTGTGTGATGTGGATGATCGCCGAGCGGCAGAATCCAGAGCTGCATACCCAAAAGCGAAATATTATAAAGACTTCAGGAAAATGCTTGAGGCTGAGAGAAAAAATATTGATGCCTGTAATATTTCTACACCCGATAATGTTCATGCTGTAGCAACTATAGCAGCTATGCAATTGGGCAAGCATGTTTATACGCAAAAGCCATTGGCACATGATATTTATGAATGTCGTGCTCTTGCTGCAGCGGCAAAGCGTTATAAAGTAATTACCCAAATGGGTAATCAGGGTGGTTCAGGCGATGGAGTACGCCAGGGAAAGGAAATACATGACGCCGGGTTAATTGGAGACGTACATACTGTGCAGTCATGGACCAATCGCCCGATATGGCCTCAGGGATTGCCCACACCTACCGGCAATTTTCCGGTTCCTGCAGGGGTAGATTGGGATCTGTGGTTAGGTCCTTCACCGGCACAAGTAGCTTATAATCCTGCTTATATGCCCTGGAACTGGAGAGGATTTAATGCTTTCGGTACAGGTGCGCTGGGAGATATGGCTTGCCACATGATGGATCCGGCATTTCGTATTTTGCCTATTGATTTCCCTACAGAAATAGAATGCAGTGTTCCTAAAAGCTGGACGTTGGATGGGAAAGAAGCCAAGTCCCCCGATGGGTATCCTGCTGCATCAGTTATACACTTAAAATATCCAAGAAAGGATGGTAAAGGAGATATTAATTTGTCCTGGTATGATGGAGGAATTTTACCCGCTCTGCCTGATGAACTATTACCCGACGAGCCCTTTGGAAATAGTGATGGAGGTATCTTGTTTATAGGAACTAAAGGTAAATTGTTATTTGATTGCTATGGAGAAAATCCACGGTTATTACCTACCAAATTGATGACTCAGATTACTTTACCCAAAGCGACAATACCACGGGTTCCTGAGGGACATTATCTTCAATGGGTAAACGCCTGCATCGCCGGTTACGGCAATGCGATCACCAGCTCTAATTTTGAATATGCAGGGCCATTTGCTGAAAGTGTTTTAATTGGTAACCTTGCCATCCGTAGTTGGAACATAGAGAATAAAAAGCCAAACGGGAGGACCGGTTATCCGGGAAGAAAAAAACTGTTGTGGGACGCAAAATCAATGAAGATCACTAATTTTGACGACGCTAATCAGTTTGTGAAAAGAGAATACCGTCAGGGATGGTCATTAGGAGTATAAAAATATTAACGGCTGGCTAAAATAAAAAAAAATGAAAAAGAACATTTTATTCGTTGCAGTAGTATTATTGGCTTTAATTGCCTGTTCCAATTCAGGCAAGATAAATAGTAAAAAAGGCTGGATCAGTTTATTTGACGGTAAAACACTCGATGGCTGGAAAGCAAGCGAAACACCTGGAACTTTTTCAATTGAGGATGGAGCTATCAAGGTGGCGGGACCGCGTTCTCATTTGTATTATGAAGGACCTGTGATGGATCATAATTTTAAGAATTTCGAGTTTAAGGCTCTTGTAATGACAAAACCCGGATCCAATTCCGGAATATATTTCCACACTGCTTATCAGGAAAAAGGCTTTCCTGATAAAGGCTTTGAAGTACAGGTAAATAATTCTCATAGTGATTGGAAAAGAACAGCTGGTTTGTATGATATTAAAGATACCAAAGAAGTTTACGTAAAAGATAATGTGTGGTTTACAGAATATATTAAGGTAGAGGGAAAACATGTTATTACTAAGATCAACGATATTGTTGTTACCGATTGGACACAGCCGGATGGTTTTGTTCCACCGGAAGGGCACGCTGAACGAATTATTTCAAGCGGTACTTTTGCATTGCAGGGCCATGATCCTAAAAGTGTCATATTTTTTAAAGACATCATGGTAAAACCTTTGCCATAAAGAATAGATTCGATTAATGAAGAATCCTCTTTTGCTCATTTCAAGGCAAAACAACAAAGGGTAACTATCGGTACCTAGTGGAAGGAAACTAGGAACGTTCTTTGAATTGGTTTTGATTCAAGGATTGTTTATAAACCTTGATTTGTTATATATATAATTATCATCCAGTTCTTTACTAAAAATAATTCCTAAAATCATTTTATTGAAGCTATTATAATACACTGATGGAATAGGTATTGTACTTTTGCTCCCTTCTCAAATTTTTTAATTTAAAGTCTTATAAAACATGACTCCTATTGTTCAAATTTCTCTTGATCTTACTAATATTGATGAAGCCCTTGAAACGGCCGCTATGGCTATGCGCGCAGGTGTTGACTGGCTGGAGGCAGGTACGCCTCTCATTCTTGCAGAAGGCCTGCACGGAGTGAGAAAACTTCGGGAAGCTTTTCCGGGAGTTCCGATTGTTGCCGATTTAAAAACAATGGATGGCGGGTATCTTGAAGCTGAAATGATGGCCAAAGCCGGGGCTACACATGTAGTCGTGATGGCACGAGCCCATGAGGAAACCATCAGGTGTGTTGTAAATGCCGGACGCGATTTTGGCGTGAAGGTAATGGGCGATAACCTCGGTAGCGATGACATGGTGCAGGCGGCGGTATGGCTGGAAAATTTAGGATGTGATTACGTCATTCACCATATTGGCTACGACGAACGTCGTGGAATTGCAGCAAAAGGTAACAGAATGCCCAGCCCATTAGATCAGTTGCGGGAAGTAGTACAAAGCGTAAAAATACCGGTGCAGGCAGTTGGTGGGCTTAGTTTGGAACAGGCCATCCAATGCCCGCAATATGGTGCACCTCTTGTAGTCCTTGGCGCCCCACTGACGATAGATGGTGATAGTTTCAAAACAGCAAGTGGTGACCTGGAAAGCTCACTACGGTTAATTTGCGAAAAAATTCATTCATATAAAGAGAGCGTATAAAATTTAAAATATGAAATCAGCAGCAGTAGTTAATTATGCCCCGGAAAAAGGCTCCGTTGAAATTCGTGAAATTGAAAAGCCATCCATTGGAGATGATGACGTTCTAATAGAAGTTTCAAACGTAGGTGTTTGTGGCAGCGACCTTCATCAATGGACTGCAGATCATAGCTGGCCGGTAAACTATCCCGTTGTACTTGGCCACGAATTTGGCGGTATCATTGTTGAAACGGGCAGCCGTGTTAAAGGATGGGAAGAGGGTGACCGCGTCGTAAGCGAAACAGCAGCAGTAATTGATTTAAACAATCCTATGTCACGAAAAGGATTGTACAATCTTGATCCAACCCGTAAAGGTTTTGGCTATGGCGTAAATGGTGCAATGACCCGTTTTGTAAGAGTCCCGGCACGTTGCC
>JBDTIC010000412.1:0-3014 GCA_039936595.1 Ginsengibacter sp.
TTCTTCTGCCGCGTTAGGTCTTACCAAAACCCTGTCGTCAAAAAGTTCAAAATTTTCTTTTGCCATAATTAGTATTTTTTTTTAATTTATTATTGGGTTGCAAATGTACACGAATAATTGTACCAATCTTTTTTATCAGATTAGTTGGCAGTTAAACTTACCAGTTGGCAGTTTTTAGAATAAAAAAGCCGTCAAAATTTCATTTTTGACAAATTATATATTGTATCGGTTTGGAGAATCTTCAAAAGGTTTCAGCTAAACCCCCATTTTTTCTGTAAATCCTGCAATTGAGTTTCCGGCAAACGGCATTGCTCATAATGTCCCTTTTCATGTTTTTGGCGAAACGCTTCATACAGAGTTACTGCACAAGCCACAGAAATATTTAACGATTTAATGATACCTACCTGTGGGATCATAAAATCTCCATCTCCAAATTTTCTTATGTCTTCACTCACGCCGAAAGTTTCATTACCAAAAACTAATGCAGTTGATGTGGTAAGATCGGCTTCATAGAGATTGGTGGCTGTATCGCTCAAATAAGAAGTGTATATTTTTTCATATCTTTTTCTTACTTCTTCAAAGCATTTTTCGGCATCTGTGAACTGATGAGCAGTCAGCCATTCGGCAGCAGTTGACGAACTTTTGTAACCCCACTTTTTATGGGGCGGGATGCGATCATTTAAAATGTAAATATCCTGGATGCCTACAGCATCGCAGGTGCGCATTACCGCAGATACATTGTGTGGATCAAAAACATTTTCCAGCACAACAGTTAAGTCAGGCTGGCGGTGATTTAAAACCGTGGTAAGACGATGATGCCGTTCGGGAGTCATGTATATTTATATTGTAAGTGATATTATGAAAGCAATATTAGGCCAATAATTCAAAATGTATTAAAACCGCACACCGGGCAAACCTTATCTGCGGGTTACCAATGTTTAATTGTACATTTTTGGTTCAAGAAGAATGAAAGAGTAAATTTTTGGAATGTTATACCAAATGTATTTTTAAAGTCGTGCTAAGATCTTATGGCATAATGCAAATCTATACCGATGTGTCGATAATATAACGGCATTCATAGTACAATTTGCGCATGCGGGATTGAACTAAAGAACATTTATAATCGGTATTAACCTGCCGCGGTTAAGTCAAATTTTGTTATGGATACGTTGCCTCCACTTTTTACCGCGACTATGGTTAACACAGCAGACAGAAACAATGATACTGACATAAAAATATAGGAGGCATCAAAACTATGGGTAGCGCTATTTAAATATCCTACAAGATAGGCTCCCAGAAAAGAACCTAAAGCGCCGAAGCTGTTGATAAGTGCTATAGCTCCTCCGGCAACATTACCTGGTAATATCTCGGTAATGATTGCGAAGAAAGGACCATATGGTGCATACATAGCGCCTCCGGCTAGCACCAGCAGTGTAAATGATAGCCAGAAATTGCTGGTGCCCACCAGGTAAGATCCGTAAAAGGCGATCGCGCCAACCAAAAGAAAAGGCCAAATAAATTCTTTTCTGTGTAAAGTCTTATCTGAATAATGAGAGGCTACCAACATCATAATTATAGCCAGAATATAAGGAACTGAAGACAGCCACCCTGTTGTTACTATATCCATGTTAGGAGCCTCCTTGATTATGGAGGGTAGCCACATTACAAACCCATATACTCCTATACTCCATAGAGCATACTGAAGGCACAGTAAAATCACCACCCGTGACCTAAAAGCTTCTGCATAGTTCTTTACCGGCCTGATACTTTGTTGTTCCAATGCCAATTGGGTTTCCACATCATTTTTCTGGGATTCAGACAGCCATTTGGCATCTTTCACTTTGTCATTTACCAAGTACCACCAAAAGAAGGCCCAAATGATTCCCGGGGCTCCCTCTATTATAAACATCCAGCGCCAGCCCAATGTTCCAACCAGGTGACCGGACAGAATTGACATCCACAGAATGGTAACCGGGTTGCCAAGAATCAAAAAGGTATTGGCTCTTGACCTCTCTGCTTTTGTAAACCACCTGCTCAAAAATATAAGCATAGAGGGCATTACAGCGCTTTCTACCACGCCAAGCATAAAGCGGATCACAATCAGCAAGCTCACATTGTGTACCATACCTGTGGCCATAGCCAATAGCCCCCAAAGTATCAATGACCAGAATATTAATTTCCTGGCACTTTTATTAGCAGCGTAGAGAGTTCCGGGTATCTGGAAAAAAAAGTAACCAAGAAAAAAAAGTGAACCAAGTAATGAGGACATGGCAGCTGTGATATTCAGATCATGAGCCATTCCGCCCGCGAGAGCAAAGCCGAAATTGGCCCGGTCTAAATACGCAAGACTGTAGGTAATAAAAACGATAGGAATCAAACGATACCAGCGTTTTTTGGGTAATGGGTTGGACATATCTTGCTTAATTGTTTTGAATACTTTTTTATTACAGAAAGACTATTATGTAACTGTAGTATCCAGATTGAATTACCAGGTCCTGCTACTCATAATTTCATCCAATTTTGCCTGGGTCATTTTCCCCAAATCCGGGTGTTGACCGAGCCATCTCAGAAAATCTGTTTTAATCTCTTTTGTCCACTGGCTGTCTATCTGGCCTGTGGAATATTTATTGGATTTTACCATTTCGAAACCAAATTTATCTTTTAGTGTAACAAACTCTGAAGTACTTATAACCAGGTCAGCCAATTGAGCCGGAATAAAAAGAACTCCTTCCCGGTCTGCAATAACGAGGTCGCCTGGTAAGACAATGGCATGCCCGATACGAATAGGTGTATTAAGGCCTGTCAAAACCATTCCCTCCAGAAAGGAAGGATGAAAATCACGTACGAAAGCATTAAATCCTTTGATTTCAGACAGACCTGACAAGTCACGTGCGGAACCATTAAATATTACTCCATTACCTGATTTGCTATAAATTGAATTTCCAAGCGTACTTCCAATCAGCGTACCTCCCGCAATTTTACCGAATCCATCTGCCACATACACATCTCCTTTG
>JBDTIC010000413.1:0-3675 GCA_039936595.1 Ginsengibacter sp.
AATATTTTATAATCCAGGGTATTCCGATTGAAGTGAATTTTGAATGGCCGATATTATGTTCATATATTCTTCTTTCTAAATCAGTGCATGCGCCGATATAGTATTTATTGAGCTTTGCTGAAAAAAGGATGTAAGTAAATGGCATAAAAAAGCCCCTGATTTTTCAGAGGCTGTGTGATCCGGCTGGGGCTCGAACCCAGGACCCCAACATTAAAAGTGTTGTGCTCTACCAACTGAGCTACCGAATCAAATTTACTTTAGTTACCAGAACCCTCCCGATAAAATCGGGATGCTCTACCAACTGAGCTACCGAATCAAAATTCCTTTAAATAATTAGAACCCTACCGAACCAAATGGTAATAGCTTTTTTTAAAGGAGTGCAAAAATAAGTGAAAAACACTTTGAACCAAACTTTTTAAGAAAGAAAGTATTCAGAGGTTTTAAAATCATTCCTACTGTGTGTGCCACAAAGGAATTTAATAGTAAAATAAAATGATAATTGAAGCTGAAATGTTCAATAGCTAAGCCATGCAAAATACTGCACACTTTTTGTTGTTTAAGAGTATATGGCCCGGATACTGATAATTGATGATGATAAAGACCTCCTTAACCTGGTGGAGTCGTTTCTATTAAAGGAAGGTTTTGAGGTACAGGCGTTTTCAAATTGGGAAACAGCATGGGACGAAATTAAAAATTATAAACCTCAATTAATTTTGTTAGATATTTTTCTTACAGGCATTGATGGCCTGGATGTTTGTGGAAAATTGAAATCAACCCATTTCACCCATAATATTCCAGTTATAGTATTTTCTTCATTTCCCAATATTGCTGAAACGGCAATAAATGAATTTGGTGCCGATGATTTTATTGCAAAACCATTTGAGGTTGGTGAAGTAATTAGAAAAATAAACAACACGCTTGCAAGGACAAACCTATCCGCATAATATCATGTAACTCTTAGGCGAGCTGCTTCACTAAAAAACTTTCAATCATGCTACAGGGAACAAACAAAGGCTTCTGGGTAATAACAAGATGCAGTACCTGGCCCGTTATGATATAATTGCCTTTAATACTATTACCGAGAATAGTCACTTCAAATTCGCCCGATTTATCATTTCCGTTGAAGGATCCATTCTGGCTTTCGATCGCAGCTTTTGCTTTTTCCATAGCGACATTTGCAGGTTCATTAAAAGGGATATCAAAATTACAAGCTGACATAAATTAATTTTATTTTTTGTGGAACAATAAATTGCAATGTAGAAATGTTTACCCAGGAATAACAGAAAGAAAGTATTTTAATATTTTGTTTTGTCTTTTTTTTCTGACCATTTTTTAAATATTTTTTGTGCTGCATCGCGGCCCAGGTTAATCATAGGGATGTTCCTGTCTTTTATATCCGTATTGATTTCTTTGTATATTAGTGAATCATCGAAGCCAATGTCAGTGGCGTCTCTCCCTGTATTAGCATAATAAATTTTTTTCGCGCGTGCCCAATAAATAGCGCTAAGGCATGGGCAAGGCTCACATGAAGTATATATTTCACATCCATTGAGATCAGGTGATGCCAGGTTCTACAGGCATCCCTGATAGCCACCATTTCGGCGTGTGCCGTGGGATCAATATTGACATTGACCTGGTTGCTTCCTCTTCCGATAATTTTGTCATTTTTTACGATTACACAACCAAACGGGCCTCCTTCATTACTTCGCATCGCTTTTTCTGAAAGCTCAATGGCCTCCTTCATGAATCTTCTTCTCTTGTCATATTTTTCTTTATTAAAGCGAGGATTTTAAATGTCTTTTTATCGTGCCAATAGGGTGAAATTCAATCCGATGGCTATTGGACGTCGCGGTACGGTGGATACCAGACCATGCCTCGCATCTCCCGCTAACGCCGTCCTAAAAAATTAAAACAATAGTACCGCCGATGATAAGCAATGCACCAATTGAAGTTTGCAGGGATAATGGCTCTCCCAAAAATACCGCAGCAAGAACGATTGCAATTGCCACACTCATTTTATCTACTGGTGCCACTTGCGAAACTTTCCCCAACTGTAGGGCTTTAAAATAAAAGATCCATGATAATCCAGTAGCGACACCTGACAAACAAAGAAATAAAAGATTTTGTTTGCTTAATGTGCTTATTGTTGAAGCTCCGCCCCTTATGAAAGCAATTCCCCATGCAATTATCAATATGACTACGGTTCTGATCGCTGTAGCGAGGTCAGTGTCAACTCCCCTTATACCAACCTTTGCAAAGATTGCCGTAAGTGCAGCAAAGAAGGCAGAAAGCAATGCGAAAATCCACCACATAATTTATTGTTTTAAATTTGAAGACTGTTACTTTTATAAAAAATTTTAGTTTTATCAGTATTAAATAGTGACATTTCCATTGCCATACAGTTGATGGCGGTATATGATTTATTGGAATATCTGTTTATCTCTCATTTATTATTTTTACTTTTTGACAGTAAAGATATTTGCGAAATTTAAATTTAAGTTCTTTATATGCCATTTGATTCTGTAAATTTAACGCTACAAAAAGTTATTAGTTATGAAAATTGGTATTGCATGTGATCATGGAGGATTTGAATTAAAAAATATAGTTTCTCTCTTTTTAAAAGAAAAAGGATACGAGGTAAAGGACTTCGGAGCTTTTGAATTAGATAGCAAGGATGATTATCCTGACTTTGTGGTCCCGCTGGCACAGTCAGTTGCTTTAAAAGAAGTAGAAAGAGGGATTGCTATTTGCGGAAGTGGAGTGGGAGCGTGCGTTGCTGCTAATAAAATAGCTGGTGTCAGGGCGGCACTTATCCACGATCATTTTTCCGCGCATCAGGGAGTAGAGGATGATAACATGAACCTGATTTGCCTGGGTGGAAGAGTCACAGCGTATGCCGCAGCGCAGGAATTGGTCCTGTCTTTCTTAAATGCAACCTACATCGGTGCGGAGAGACATATAAGACGCCTTGACAAGGTAGTCCTTTTGGAAAAAGATGGCAGAAAGTGATTTTATTGTCAGAAATTTTTTCAACTAAAATATTATATAACAAAATGAGCAAAAAGATTAGAATTTTATTTTCAGATATAGGCGGAGTATTACTTACAAACGGTTGGGGGCATGAATCAAGAATGGCCGCTGCAAAAAAATTTAATATCGATTATGAGGAAATGGACATTCTGCACGATTTTATTTTCAACGTTTGGGAGATGGGCAAGATATCTATAGACGATTACCTCGAGACGGTAGTTTTTAAACAAAAAAGAGACTTTACGAAAGAAACTTTTAAAGAATTTATGTTGGATCAATCTTTACAGCTTCCCCAAATGCTTCCGTGGATGATTGAATGGAAACGTAGCCATGAGGATGTAAAAGTGATTTCTATCAATAACGAGCCACGAGAGCTAAACCAACTAAGAATCAATAAATTTAATTTGCATGACTTTTTTGATGCATTTGTATCTTCCTGTGAAGTAGGAATGCGCAAACCAGATCCTGGTATTTTTTTGTTGGCTCTCGGTATTGCGCAGGCAGAACCTGAAGAGTGTATTTATTTTGATGATCGTATAATGTTGGTAGAGGCTGCGAAGAAAACCGGCATCAGGGCTTTTCACCATACCAGTTTTGAAAGCTCTAAAAGAATTATGGAGTCCTTACAATAAACTTGGTTTTTTT
>JBDTIC010000414.1:0-3767 GCA_039936595.1 Ginsengibacter sp.
ATAGGAAGACCAACAAGAGAAAAGCCTGCATCCCTATTTATGGGAGTCTTTTGTTCAGGCAAAAAAGAAAAATAATCAGAACAGAGATTAAATTAAATATACAAGATGGTACGCACTCAAGACCTAAACATCTAATTCTAATTGATTTTTGAAGCCTGTATAAAAAACTCTTCGATATATTGGAATACAAATTGCTAAACAATTATAATCTATGATCGTAACTTATAAAGAAGATGGTTGGTATGTGGTGACACAAAGGTCACATGGCATACTGGCTGCACAACTTGGTGCCAACTGGAGGGTAAAGGATCGCCCTGAACGATGGACAGAAACCATCCTCGCTATTGCGGAACATGATGATGCAGAAGTAGAACTCGATGGTGAAAACCTGTTAACCCCAACCGGTGGCCCGCTGAATTTTGATATGAACGTGTTTGACCTTGCGCATTATGAGAAATTGTCCATGCTCACACTAACGAAGAATCAGTACATAGCGTTGCTCACTTCTCTTCACATCGAGTTCCTTAACCGCGAAGCTGCTGAAAATAATATCGAGTGTAAGAACTTTTTAAAAGAGCAAGCTACCCTGCGTGAAGATTGGCGCAAGGCTTTACACATCACAGAAGCAGAATCGTTACGCATTTACGACCTGATGGAATGGTGCGATGCCTTCTCCCTTCTCCTTTGCCAATGGCACTTGCCACCTGAAGAACGCAAATTGGAAATTAGCACCGGCCCCGATAAAAAGATGTATTACCTGATACAAATAGATGATGACACCATCACCGTGGATCCGTGGCCGTTTGAAGCGAAAAGCTTTACGATTAGTTTTGAATACAGGATTATCAAACAATTACAATTTGCCTCGTCGGCAGAATTCCGAAAAGTCTTTTTAAAAGCGCCTGTGAAAGAGCAAATATGGAAGGTAAGTAAACAAGCTACTCACAAAAAAGTCAGGAAGGTATAAGAACTGAGAAACGTGGGGCGAAAGAATTCGATGAAACACATGAAAATCGCAAAGCTGAATTTTTGTGTGATGGAAGTGCTAAAAAATTCCAGGCGTATGGGAGAGTGTGAAAACTTCTGCAATTTGGTTAAAAGCAAAAGAGGATGCTTGTGCTAATAAAGAAGAAAATTTTACCTCCTGCTATCTTTTAATTCTACAAACTTGCTAAAAACTAATTTTCCGTTTCTGCTTAATTCAGTAAATAAATTTTTTGGATTTGCCAACAAGGGACAATTCCGGTCAACGAATTTGATATAACACACTCACTCAATGAAAAAATATCCTTAGGTCATTATACTAATTCTTCAGGTAAAGAGAAATATCCAAGGATTATTAAAGTATTAGTAAGTAACCCGGTTCAAAGATCAAACCCTTTTAAGCTGACCACCTTGTCCTGGCAAGAATCTAAATGAAGTGTCTTAACATTTTTAATTCCCTTCAGCAGCCTTAGAGAAGGCCTCGAGCTTTCTTATTTGTAAAGCCATATGATGCTTAACCGTTTTTTCATAGTCAGTTTCTTTCTCATTAATTTTACTTATTAGCACCAGCATTTCCAACCCAAAAAGAAAGAAGAACCAAAGCAACCAAACAATCAATGCCACATTCGATCGGGTAATCAAACGATACATCACCTCCAATTCATCCAAAAATCCAACTTTAGAACTTATCTCTTTTTCCAGTGCCGGCCTTACATTTAACAGTGCCGAATCTTTAGATATTTTTTGAATTCTTAAATCACTTATCGATTGTTCCAGCGGTGCAATCAAACCTATCTGGGGGTTGGGAACATTCGACGTGATGGTCACCATCTTTGGACTTGTTCTTTCTGTAATAATTGGTTTGCCGGTTATTGAATCAAAAACGGTACGCTTTTCAGTCGTTGCCGTTGATTGTGTAGAAAACACCTTTGTGTTCGGATTTTTCTCCACATCTTTTATCAGGCTAAGTCTCTCTTCTTCCTTTTTATTAATCGCAGAATCTAACGAAGCAATTTGATCTCGCAGTTCTTCCGTTTTAGGTGGCAGCGCCTTTTTTACTCTTTCCTCAATAGAAGTTATTTTCTCTAATTCAATATCTTCCTTAAAAATTATCTGATCAATAATGATAGCCCCAATTATTGCCATAGTACAAGCAATAATTCCTCTTGCCAGGTAAAGCCAGAAGGTTGGATTGATAGATAATATGATCTGTCTTTCTATCTGAATGATAATCACTACTAAGATGACAGCTCCCAAAATAGACCCGGTTTGGCCCCCATGCAAATATCTATCTGTGAATACATACCCGATAAATGCCCATAAAATACATACGATCAACATTGCAGAGGTATATCGTTTAACGGTTTTAGCGGCTACTTCACTTGAGTTTCTCACAATACCATAATTGTATCCAGTCAAAAAACAACCAAACCGAATCCACCAGTTTTTCATAATAGGGTTTTTAAAAGTTCCTGTTCATAATCGAATGATGCGATATAGCTGCCAAACCATTTCTGAAACCGCGTGTATAGCTTATTATGATCCCCTGGCCCACACCTTTGTTATTAATGGCTTCCTGTTCAATTTCTATTACTTGCCTAATATGATTTTCTGCTGTTTCCTTTTTTGCTTTTAATTCCTCTACCGTATCTATCATCCCGCTTCTGCTCCGGCTCGAGATATGAAAATCAATTTCCCTTATAAAATCTTCGTAAAAAGTTTTGACTCTTCTGATGGTCCTTTCAAGATCATTTTTTAAAGCAGCTATATTTTGTTCGAGATGGGTATTGTCCGGATTGATCAAGGCATCATCGTAACCTTTCGTTTCATAGTTTTTCTCAAGAAATTGAAATAACAGGTTAATTCCATTTTCAATACGGGCAGGACTATTTTGTTCATGAGATTCAGGAGGTACAGATTTATCCTTTTCAATAAATACATCTTCGGGAATTTCCGGAAACTGTCCGGAAGATGAGACACCAGCCCCATCATAATTATTTGAATTCCTATTTTTTCGGTTAAAAAAACTAAACAAGCCCATGAATTTTTATTTAAATGTTTATAGTTGGTACTTTAAATTTACAGTGTCCTCTCTTATGGCAATACTCACATAGAGTTAATAACAAATTATTAGGATACTCCCACAGAAGCTTACATTCATTCCTGTTAACTACAAAATGATATTGGCGGTGCTGAACCTGCAAGTTCTTATTGCCGTCACACACGACACACCGTTGTAAATCTCTTTTTAGAATTTCATCTCAATTCGGTTTAGTTGGTGGAGGAGGGCTAACTTTTCTTCGTTTAACACCCATAAAGAGATCTTTCATTTATAGGAAGAAAAATAATTGAACAGATGACGGCCTTCTTAATGCGGAATATAAAAAAGATGGATTGCAGATCAATAGAATTGACCCGTTTGACAGCATCAACAAAGACTCCAAACATTTTATTTTTGTTGCCGGAATTAATTATACCGTAGTGTTAAATGAGCAGCAGAAGGCAGCAAAAATTATCATGTTTCATTTTACCCAACTAACTATTTAAGAACGAAAAAATAATTTATAGAATTAAGCGCATTGTTCATAATGACCTTGAATTAAAACCAAACGGTAAAAATTCCAACAGTGTTTTATTGAGGAAAGAAGAAAAAGAATCATCACAGCACAAACAGATTCGTGCTTACAAATAAACTTCAAACTTTTCGAATGTTGAATTTTAGTTTTTAGGATTATCTAAAATATTGTAACAAAATAATGGCGGTTCCTAAAGCAATTTCAAAA
>JBDTIC010000415.1:0-14632 GCA_039936595.1 Ginsengibacter sp.
ATTCAAATGAACTTATTAAACAGGCAGGTTATCAGATAGGAAATATTGATTCTACCGTTTGTCTTGAATTGCCAAAACTAAAGCCGCATGTATCTCAGATGCAAAAGATAATCTCAAACATACTATCTATTCAGGCAAATGCGGTATCCATTAAAGCAACTACTTCAGAAAAGATGGGTTTTGTTGGTAGAGAAGAGGGAATTGCAGCGTATGCGACTGTTTTGTTAACAGCAATATAATAATAATCACCCCGGCATTTATTTTTTCAACTGCTTTATTGCATACTTATCTTTGCCACCCATGCATGAGGTTGAAATCAAAGTTTTAAATACATCAGATAACGCAATCCCGGAGTACGCCACCAGGGGCTCTTCAGGCCTTGATCTGCGTGCAAATTTGTCCGCGACACTTACACTTGGTCCAATGGAAAGAGATATGATACCTACCGGACTGTACCTGGAAATTCCTGAAGGATACGAGGTGCAGATAAGACCGAGAAGTGGACTGGCATCGAAACATGGAATTACCTGCCTGAACACTCCGGGTACCGTAGATAGTGATTACAGGGGAGAGATAAAAATTATTCTTATTAATTTATCGAAAGAAGAATATCATATCAACAACGGTGACAGAATTGCTCAAATGGTAGTGTGTAAAGTAGAGAGAGCGCAATTGAAACCAGTGTTACAGTTAGATACTACTGTTAGAGGAGAAAAAGGTTTTGGTCACACCGGTACTGTTTAATTTTATCAATTGACACAGATGAAAATTTGGCTTAAAACGATTATTGGAATTATTTTTTTTTACGGGACAATAGGCTGTCACTCTACCAAGCAATTGCAAACCGCAGTAAATAGAAAAGATACACAGGTAGTAAACACAATAGTAAAAAGCGAAGATAGTTTGCGATTCAATGGCGATGCTGCGCACATCATTCTAAATACTTTACATAACAACAGGATTGATTTTAGCACATTTTCTGCGAAGGCTAAGGTTCAATATGAAGATAAAAATGGCAAGCAGCCAGACTTTATTGCGTTTATCAGGATACAGAAAGACAGTCTGATATGGGTATCAATAAGCTCGACTTTTTTAGGCATTGAGGCTTTCAGAATCAAAATTACCCCTGATACACTAATCGTGTTAAACAAGCTTGATAAGACTATCGAATACCATTCATTCAGCTATATTGAAAAAGTCGCTCATATCCCTTTAAATTTTTCTTTACTCCAGGACATCCTGATAGGTAATCCCATATATGTTGGTGACAGCATTGTTTCATTCCGCCAAACTGAAACCCATGCAACGATCGGTACTACAGGCCAATTTTTTAAGAATCTGCTTACTGTTTCGAATAAGAACTATGAGCTGGAAAGAATAAAACTTGACGACATTCATTTAAATCAAAACCGAACGGCAGGACTTTCTTATGATAGCTATGAAAAGGATAATAATTTTAATTTTTCAACCAATAGAAGTATTTCAGTATCAGAAAAAACGAAAGTAGATATTGAGATTCAATTTAAACAATACGAGTTTAACAAGGATTTATCATTCCCTTTTAACATTCCCCGAAATTATAGAACAAAATAATTGTTACTTTAAAAGATTGTAGCCTGCATAGCTATTTATCTATCATTCTTTAAAAATTTGTGTGCATGCCCAGAAAAATTGTTGCAGCGTTTATTGTTCTACTGATTACTACAATTGTCTCAGCCCAAAAACTTAATAAGGACTATTTGCAGGAGCAACGTGAGCAACTAAAAAAAGAAATTGCAGAAACTGAGAAAGACTTGATTGAAACTCAAAAAACAACTAAAGTAAATGTTGGACAGCTTTCCTTAATAAATAAAAAATTAAATCTCCAGGGGAATGTGATTAGTAACATCAGTGGAGAAATAAAAAATCTAAGTGACAATATTTATCTGTCCCAATTAGAGATCAACAAAATTCGCAGGATACTGGATACATTAAAAGTCGAATATGCCAAAAGCATGGTATATGCCTACAAAAACAGGAGCAATTATGATTTTCTCAATTTTATTTTTTCGGCTAATAATTTTAATGATGCTATCAAAAGAATTGCCTATTTGAAATCTTATCGAAACTATCGGGAAACGCAGGCAGGAAATATTTTAAAAACCCAGGATATGCTTGAGGAAAAAATCGACATACTCTCTGGTAATAAGCAAAAAAAAGACTTGGTTCTCAAAGAAAAAGACCAGGAATTAACCATACTGCAAAAACAACAACAGGAAAAGGCAACTATTGTCAATAACTTAAAAGGCCGTCAAAAGGAGCTGTCTTCTCAAATAAGTTCTAAGCGAAAGCAGGATGCAAAAATAAAAAATGCCATCGCTGCCATGATCAGAAGAGAAATAGAGTTAGCCAAAGCGGAGGCGGCAAAACAAGAAAAAGCCCGCTTAGCAGCAATTAAAAAAAATAGCCCTGAAACCAATTCTGTTACCAAACCTGCAAATGAGAATGCTGCTCCATCCAAAATTACACCACCAAAAGGGAGCTTATTGGTGAGCAGCGAGGCAGATAAAGCATTAAATGAAAATTTTGAAAAGAATAAGGGTACACTTCCGTGGCCTGTGAATGGATACGTCATCTATCATTTTGGCGGCAACCAATTGCCGGGAGGAATTGATTACGATAACCCCGGGGTTTCTATTGGAGCCAAAGTGGGTGAACCTGTAAAGGCGGTTTTTGACGGAGAAGTAACTTTAGTGAGTTATATAGACGATAAGCAGGCGGTATTTATAAAGCATGGAAAATATTTTACCGTGTATAGCAATCTTGAATCTGCGAGTGTACAACGTGGTAGCAAAGTCTCGACAGGACAGGTGATCGGCAAAGCAGGGATGAATGATGAAGGACAGGGGCAGGTAGATTTTATTTTAATGAAAGAAAGTGATAATGTTAATCCCGAATCGTGGCTACGACACTAACTTTATAAACGGGTATTTAATTTCTTTTTAATCTTTCATCTTTTTAAAAAGATGATTATAAATTTTACAACTCATGGCACTGTTACTCGATGTGAAAGGCGTAAAGCCTCAATGGGGAAAGGAATGTTTTATCGCACCCAATGCAACTTTATGTGGTGATATTATTATGGGTGACGCATGTAGCGTCTGGTTTAATGCGGTCATACGGGGCGATGTAAATTTTATTCGCATGGGCAATAAGGTAAATGTCCAGGATAATGCAGTCATTCATTGCACTTATTTAAAGTCGAGCACCATTATTGGAAATAATGTTAGCATCGGACACAATGCAATCATACATGGATGCGTTATAGATGATAATGTATTGGTGGGCATGGGAGCGATCATTATGGACCACGCAAGAATCGGTAGTAACAGTATCATTGCAGCGGGCGCAGTTGTTCTCGAAAACACGATAGTGGAACCTGGAAGTATCTATGCGGGAACGCCCGCTAAAAAGATAAAAGATATTTCGGAAAATTTGATTAAGGGAGAAATAGAGCGTATTGCTAATAACTATGTGATGTATTCAGGATGGTATAAAGATGGGGGTTGAGGACTGAGGCATGAAAGCTAAGGATTTAGTTTAATTGGAAACGTGATTTAAGATGAAGAAAATAATAACTTTTGCGGCTTGCTTTTGGATGTTCTCCGGTTGCTCTTTGTTCAGACATGAAAAGTATGGCTGTCCAACAAATGGTAGGAACATAGGTGCAGAAAGAGTTTTATCCGGAGACAAAGTGGCTGTTAAAGCATCTAAAAAGGCGGCAAAATTTAGAAATTAAAAATCATTATCTCTATTTCATAAAACTAAACCCATGTATTATCACTTAAGAACAAATTTTGGAGGCACAGAGGCCGTTATTGATGACAATTGTGGCATCTCTAAATTCTATTCAATTGCAGGCACTCTTTCCGACCATTTAAAAATAAAATTTTTGAACCAGGTAGACGACGCAGAAACACTTGACTGGGATTTTAAATACAAGAATATCTTGTTAACTCTACGGTATAATATTTTTAATGGTGTTTCGATCATTCCTAATCGCACTAGTGGTACTGAAAGGGTAAATAAAGCAGTGGCCGAGGTAGCGAAATTCCTGAAAAAAAATGCATACTAATCGTGATGGTATTTCAAGACGATCTAATTATATTTGAAGTTAAAATTCTGATTGATTAGTTGTTATTACCATTTATTATTTTCCATTGAATCGAGGATATTAAGATAGTTGGCATATCGTTCATAGGAAATCTTATTTCCTTTAACTGCATCTTTTATTGCACATCCTGGTTCTTCAATATGTACGCAATTATTAAATTTGCAATGATTGAGAAGGTCTCTCATTTCGGGAAAGTAATGAGAAAGCAATTCTGGCTCCATATCCATCATCGCAAATTCTCTCATGCCGGGTGTATCAATGATTTTTCCACCAAATGGTAAATCATACATTTCTGCAAAGGTAGTAGTGTGTAATCCTTTCCCGCTCCACCCGCTTACCTCCTGCGTTTTCAATAAATTATCAGGCAGTATCGAATTAATAAAAGACGATTTGCCAACGCCTGAATGACCACCGATCAAAGTTACCTTCTCCTTTAGCAAATCAGTTATCTGCTCTATGCCTGTGCCCTCATTAATACTCATAGAATAGACCGGATAGCCAATCTCTTCATATTGTTTTTTTAATTTTTCAAAGAGTTCTGTTTCTTTGTTTTTATATAAATCGCTTTTATTAAAAACAACAATAGCAGGTACGTGATAAGCTTCTGCTGTCACCAAAAAGCGATCAATAAATCCCGTAGAAGTTTTGGGATGTTTGAGCGTAGCAATTAATATTGCCTGGTCAAGATTAGATGCTACAATATGCTGTAAATGCCTGTTATGCGGAGATTGCCTCGTAATGTAATTTTTGCGGTCATATATCCTGGTAATTACTATTGATTCGCCTCCATCGTCTTTGTTTATTTCCACTATGTCGCCGACCGCTATGGGATTGGTTGAGGTAATTTCTTCTATTTTAAATTTTCCCTTTATGCGTGCTTTGAGTATTTCGCCTTCTTCATTCTTTACCAGGTACCAGCTGCCGGTGGATTTATAAACCAATGCTTTCATAATGGAAAGTTAATGGGTAGGAGGAGAATAGTAAGTACAGAAAAGTGAGTGGTAAGTGTCCGAATCACCACTGTCAACTCACAATTGCCACTCTACTGCCTCTTAATTTTTAATTTTAAATACATTCTAAGTCAAGGGAATTTTTTAAACAAAGTGTAACGCAACACGAGCTCTATCAAAAGAAATCCCATTGCAGCAAATATAAATGGATAAAACTTTTCTGAATAACGATGGAAAGTAATAACCTCGACTTTTGACTTTTCCATTTTGTCAATTTCATTATAGATATTTTCAAGGCTGCTGTTATTAGTAGCCCTGAAATATTTTCCTCCGGTTTCGTTTGCAATATCTTTAAGAAGCGCTTCATCAATGGATACTTTCTGACTTTGCATCACAATACCCATTGGAGTGCTAACCGGCGTGGGTGCATAACCATCCGTTCCTACCCCAATGGTATAAACTTTTATATGAAAGGTTTTGGCAATTTCCTTTGCAGTAGACGGATCAATAAGACCTCCATTATTTACACCATCAGTTAGCAGAATAACTACTTTACTTTTTGTCTTACTATTTCTCAACCGATCCACGCTCGTAGCCAACCCGGAACCTATCGCAGTACCGTCTTCCAACAGTCCGTTTCTGATTTGAGAAATTTGTGCTTTTAGTACATCATAGTCTGTCGTAAGAGGACATTGTGTAAAGCTTTCACCGGCAAAGATGACAACTCCTATTCTATCGGAAACACGATTATTTACAAAATCTATCGCCACTTTTTTTGCAGCCTCCATCCTGTTAGGTGTAAAATCCTGCGCGGTCATGCTTCCGCTTACATCAATACAAAGAACAATATCAATACCTTGTCCTTCTGTTTCTGTCTCATCAAACTTGGTTTGAGGCCTCGCAAGTGCTATGATAATACAGCTCAAAGCAAGTAACCTAAAAATAAAAGGAAATTGCTGAATAGCATTTTTCCATGATTTTGATTTATCCAGTCCTTTTGTAGTTGAAACGCGAATGGCTGCTACACTCTTTTTTCCTTTACCAAATCTCCAAATAATCAGAAAGGGTATAATGAAAAACAAAAGCAAAAACAGCGGTTGCCCAAAGGTAATATTGTTGAAATAATCAAATATCATTCTCAGATTTTTTAATAATCTTGTTATTAATACTTGTTATTATTTCTTTTGTTTGAGAAAAACATTTTTCGTTTTCATAAGTGGGCGGGACATACTTTGCAAATTTTACTGCATTGCCCATACGCAGACAATTAGCAAATTCAGAAATCTGTTCTTTTGGCAAATTGAATAAATTCAATTCCATTAAGATTTCGTCAGTTGTTAGATGGAGTTGATAGGTATTTGTCTTCCTCGATAAATACCGTTTAAAAATTTCTGTAAGCCTGCTATGAAATTCTTTCGCCTTGTTATTGACAGGTAGGTTTTCTTTGTCCAACTCAGATAAAAGTTCCATTGCTTCGTCGAATGGTGATAGTTTAGATTCAAAAATGGCAACGTCTTTTTTCTTCTTAAAAAATTTAAAAAGGAAAAGTATCCATATAACTAATAGAATAAGACCCAATGCAGCTAAAGTCCATGCCCACCAGGGAAAAGGCTTTTTAACTTCAATGATGGTTTTTATATCGTGGAAAGGCATGATACTATCCGTCGGTGCATAACCAACATCCACCACGATAGAATCAGTATAAATATTAAAAGTTGAATCCCCGTCAAGCATAGTAACCGTAAGGGGAAAAGAAGGAATTACCTGTCTTCCTGAATCAAAACTTGTTAATACAATGTCCTGGCTGAAAATGAGATTTTCATTGGCAGATGCAGTATCAATTTTATTTTTTATAACGGTAATGAAACGATTAAAACTATCCGGGATCGCTACCCAATTAAGCCGGTAAGTATTGTCAGGCATAGAAGCATGGATCTGATAGTTAATTTGTTCTCCGATTAAAAGTTGATTTTTGTCAACGGACGATTTTACAACAGGTATCTGTGCAAAAACCACCTGGATACCAAAGAAGTAAAAAATGACCAGGACAGGGATAAAAAGTCTTGTATAGTAAGCGCACTTTTTCAAATTCCGTTAATGTGTTTTTTTTCTTCTTGTAAAAAACTTTTGCAGCACCTTTACATAATCTTCATCAGTTCGTATGTGCAATAAATCTGCGCCTGCTTTTTTAAAAATATGTTTACTTAAAGAACTCTGATCAATAAAATTTTGATGATAGTTGTATCTCACCAACGCATCGGATGTATTAAGCCATTGCATTTTTTGAGTTTCCGCATCTTCCACTTTTATCATACCAATGTCTGGTAACTGGCTATCCATTTTATCATATACTTTTACACCTATTACATCGTGTCGTCTCGCAAGTACCCGTAACAGGAGATCATAATTTTCATCAATAAAGTCACTCATGATAAAAGCGATGCTTTTTTGATTATTGGATCTTTGAAAAAATTTTAAAGCCTCCCGAATATTGGTGCCACTGCTTTTTGGTACTGCAGTTAGCATTTGTCTCACAATAAATAGTGCATGTTGTTTTCCTTTTTTAGGAGGAATGTATTTTTCAACTTTATCACTAAAAAAGATAACGCCGACTTTGTCATTATTGTTTATTGCGCTGAAAGTAAGCACAGAGCCTATCTCAGTGATCAGGTCTTTCTTGTTCTGATGCACTGAACCGAATAAAGAGCTTGCACTTACATCTATTAACAGAATAACAGTGAGTTCTCTTTCTTCTTCAAAAACTTTGGTAAACGGATGAGCATACCTCGCGCTTACATTCCAGTCGATAAATCTCACATCATCGCCATGATAATATTCCCGCACTTCTCTGAATCGCATACCCTTCCCTTTAAAAGCTGAATGGTACTCACCGGTAAAAAGCTGAGCTGTGATTTTTTTACTGGTGATTTCCAGCTCCCTTACTTTTTTTATTATGTCGGCAGTGGTGAGCAATGATTAAATAATTTAGTGGTTGTAAGTATCATTTTTGGAGGCAAATGGTTAAAAGCTATCGGCTGACCCTATCAAGGTACATTTACGGCTTTTAACATCTCATTAATAATCATCTCAACACTTACGTTCTCAGCTTCTGCTTCATAAGTAAGCCCGATACGATGACGTAATACATCTTTACACACATTTCTTACATCTTCCGGAATTACATATCCGCGCTTATTTAAATATGCGTAAGTTTTTGCAGCTAAAGCTAGGTTAATACTTGCTCTCGGTGAACCACCAAAGGAGATCAACGGTTTCATTTTTGATAAATTATATTCGTCAGGAAATCTTGAGGCAAATACAATATCAATTATATAACGTTCTACTTTTTCATCCATATATACTTGTCGTACCAACTGGCGTGCATTCAATACTTCAGAAGAAGACACCACGGCATTAAGACGTGGATGTTCCATTTCAAGTACATTCTGTCGAATGATAGCCTGCTCCTCCGTTTTAGAAGGGTAGTCAATAATTACCTTAAGCATAAAGCGGTCAACCTGTGCTTCCGGTAAAGGATAAGTACCTTCCTGCTCAATAGGATTTTGTGTGGCTAACACAAGAAATGGTTCTTCAAGCTTATAAGAACTATTGCCAATAGTGACCTGCCTCTCCTGCATGGCTTCAAGCAGAGCGCTTTGCACTTTTGCCGGCGCCCTGTTTATCTCATCTGCCAAAATAAAATTAGCAAATATGGGACCTTTACGAACTACGAACTCATTTTTTTGCTGATTGTAAATCATAGTGCCTACCACATCCGCGGGCAATAGATCAGGAGTGAATTGGATACGGCTGAATTGAGCATTTATAGTGGCTGCCAGAGATTTGATCGAGAGCGTTTTGGCCAGGCCCGGCACACCTTCCAGCAAAATGTGGCCATTGCTTAGGAGACCAATTAGTAACCTTTCTACCATGTGAGTCTGGCCGATAATTACTTTGCCAATTTCCTCATGTATCTTATCAATAAAAGATGCCGAATGATTTATTTTTTCATTCAGCAGACGAATATCTTCTGCAGTTTGTAACATTTGTTTTCAATAAAATTAGAATATGTATATTATAATTTCGCAAATTACGAACAACACATAAATTAAAAGTTGTTTATATTAAACCTTCACGGAAAAGAATGTTAAAAAATAAAGGGAGTGTAAAGACTCCCTTTTAAAAAATGGATACTTCAGAAAATGTTATTTATCATTTACCCTGAAAGAAACTTTACAGATTACGCCATAAGAAGATACTTTTTCATCCTTTACGTGCACTTTAAAGTCCTTAACATAGACTGAATCTATATTTTTCACAGTCTTTGAAACTTCACTAACTGCATTTTGGATTGCATCATCAAAACTGGTTTCTGATGAAGCGATTACTTCAATTACTTTTACAATAGGCATAATACTTGATTTTAATTAATAAATAAATGTTTGATCAATATAAGAAATTTTAACTGCAATTCATTTTTATAGTGATGAACTGATGCAGATATTTTTACATCTACTCAAAATCTATTCCGAAATTTTAATACACATAAAAAAGACAATCATTATCCTGAGTCAATTAGAATGTTTTAATTTTGCTGAGCTACAAAATAATTTGATTACAAAAAAGTACATAAGAAAGTTTATCGCCATTGTGCTAATAGCCATTTTTGGCTTAAGTAATACGCCTACCAAATATTTGCATCATTTTTTCGCTAATCACGTAGATTTTAAAAGTAAGATATTAGATGATTCTAATATTCCCCAGATAAGTGTGATAGGACTCAATTGTCATTGCGAGAGCAATGTGGTTATTGCCCCTTATACTTTAATTGGCTCCTTTGAGGTTAAGCCTCTTCTACCTGAAGTTTTAGACTATCCCGGATCATTTGGATACTCACTTATTTTTTTTCAGTATATGTCTTTTGGATTGAGAGGTCCTCCTTCTGTTGCATGACATCATTTCGTTTTTATTTCATTTTCATTGAAGCAATAAGTATTTCGCTTATTGTCGTTTACATCAGAATTTATTGGTCACAGAGGACCTTCTTAAAAAAGATAGCATGAAGAAATTCCATTTAATCATTGCAATAGGCGCATACCTGTTGTTACCTGTGTTGTCAAAAGCACAAAATAATAATGAACGATATTCGCTTTCCGGTATAATCGTTACCTCATCCGGGTTCCCTCTTCCCTCAGCTTCAGTTTATATTTCTGATATTAAAAAAGGAAGTATTGCTGATGCCAATGGAAATTATAAAATTAATAATATTCCATCCGGAACTTACCTTGTAGAAATAAAATACATAGGATATAAGACCATTCTTCAGAATATTTATTTTAATGAAAATAAAGTTCAGAACTTTTCGATGGTTATATCCGTTACCGAAGAAGATGAAATCGTAATCACCGGATCGTCAAAAGCCACTTCTATAAAAAGAAATCCCATTCCGATTGTTTCGATTAACAGACGTTTTCTTCAGCAAAATCTCAGTACGAACATTATTGATGCCATTGCCAAAGTTCCTGGCATCAGCGAAGTTACTACGGGTCCTAATGTTTCAAAACCTTTTATCCGGGGATTAGGATTTAACAGGATACTTACTTTGTATGATGGAGTGCGACAAGAAGGGCAGCAATGGGGAGATGAACATGGGATGGAAGTAGATCAAAATACCGTAGATAAAGTGGAAGTCGTAAAAGGACCTGCCAGCCTTATTTACGGTTCTGATGCAGTCGCCGGTGTGATCAACCTGATTCCTGCAAATGCTCCTGCAGAAGGAAAGATAACGGGCAATATTTTAAATGAATATCAAACCAATAATCGGTTGATAGAAAATTCCGCAACCGTTGCTGCACATACCAACGATCTAACATGGGGCGGAACTATTACTCATAAAATGGCAACCAATTTTAAAAACAAATATGATGGGAGAGTATATAATACGGGTTTTGCGGAAACAGACGCATCGGCAAATATTGGCATTAATAAGAATTGGGGCTATAGTCATCTTGGGCTTTCTATATTTGATGACTTGCAGGAGATTCCTGACGGAAGCCGTGACTCTGCTACAAGAAAATTCACCAAGCAAATTACAGAAGATGATGATTACAGGCCAATAGTAAGCAATAAGGAACTTTCTTCTTATAAGATTTCGGCCCTGCATCAGCATGTACAGCACTACCGGCTTTATACCACTAATAGCTTTTTATTGGGAAGTGGAAGGTTATCGCTTAACCTTGCTTTTCAGAAAAGTGTGCGGAGGGAATACAGCCATCCTGAAGTGCAGGTGCCCGGACTATATCTCAAATTAAACACCTATACCTACGATGCAAAATATTATTTTCATGAATCAAAAGGCTTTAGTGTAACAACAGGAATCAACGGGATGTATCAGGATAATAATGTAAACGAAGGAACGGAATTTATTATTCCATCTTACCGCCAGTTTGATTTTGGACCGTTTGTTTACGCTAAAAAATCTATAGGCGACCTGGAGATTGCCGGCGGCCTTAGATATGATGTTAGGAATTTCAGAAATGATGGCTTATATACGGGTATTAATCCTGCAAATGGTTTTGACCATGTGATAACAGGTAAGGATACATTAGGAGCTTATCATCCATTCTCTTTTTACAAACACACTTTCTCAGGTGGAAGCGGAAGCCTTGGGCTGTCTTATAAAATAAATGAACAGTTCAATATAAAGATCAATGTTGGACAGGGTTACAGAGCACCCAACATATCCGAGATCTCTGCGAATGGTGTACACCCTGGAACCGGTATCTACCAGATTGGTAATTTTAATTTTAAACCTGAATTTAACTGGCAGGAAGATTTAGGTATTGAATTTAATTCAACCCACGTCACGATCAATGCAGATGTATTTAATAATACTATTGAGAATTATATTTACAATCAAAAGCTACAAGGCAGTAATGGTGCAGATTCTATAGTTGTCCCGGGAAACGAGACTTTTAAATTTGTAGCAGGAAGAGCAAATTTGGTGGGTGGAGAATTGAGTGTGGATGTACATCCTCATCCGTGGGACTGGCTTCATTTTGAAAATTCGCTTTCTATTGTTTCCGGAACCAACAAGGAGGTGCGGGGAGGAGGAAAGATTTCTGACAGCGCCAAATATTTACCTTTTATTCCTCCATTACATACCATTTCCGAATTAAGAGCCGATATAAAAAAGGTAGGAAATTCTTTTGCCAATGCATTTGTGAAAATACAGTTTGAAATATATGCTGCGCAAAACAGGGTGTACCTCGAAAACGATACAGAAACCCCCACAGCGGGCTATCAGTTATTCGGGGCTGGTTTTGGTACAGACATTCTTAATAAAGACGGGAAGCCTTTTTTGAATGTTTCATTTTTAGGAAATAATTTGTTCGATGTTGCTTATCAATCAGGCTTAAACAGGCTTAAATATTTTGAGCCTTACCCCGGGAACTTTACAGGACATAATGGAATCTATAACATGGGTAGGAACTTTAGCATCAGGGTGAACGTGCCCTTAAGATTTAAAGATTCGTCGATTCATTAATGACCACTTTTATATACTAGAAATAAGATCACTAGGAAGAATGGATTGGTAAAAAGGACAGGGATTTAATACTTATTTCAGCTTTTTGTTATTCTGATGCCGGTTGCTATCTCTTAAAATTTTCTTTTGAAAATTTTTTTTCAAAGCATCGGTAAGATCAACGCCGGTTTGGTTTGCAAGACAAATCAAAACCCACAATACATCCGCCATTTCATCAGGTAAATCTTTGTCTTTATCACTTTCTTTAAATGATTGTTCGCCAAATCTCCTTACCATAATTCTTGACAACTCACCCACTTCTTCCATTAAAACACCGAGGTTGGTGAGTTCATTAAAATAACGCACTCCGGTAGTTTTAATCCATTGATCCACATCTGCCTGCGCTTTTTGTATCGTCATATTATAATATTATATTTAAACACACTGTACTTAAAGGCACTAATCAACAGGAAACGAGATGGTGAATGTAGTTCCTTTGCCTTGTTCACTTGTGGCAGAAATACTTCCCCGATGACTTAATACAATGTTTTGCGAGTTGGCCAGGCCTAATCCATTTCCATTTGTTTTGGTAGTAAAATAGGGTTCAAATAATCTATCAACTTCATTTTTTGACATGCCTTTACCGTTATCTGAAATTTGCACAAAACATTTTGACTTCTTTTTGAAGGTAACAAGTTCTAATGTACCCTTGTCATCCATAGCCTCAACAGCATTTACAATAATATTCAGGAAAACAATTTTTAATTTTTCAACATCAACTGACATGTCGCAAATTTCTTTTTCATAATTTTTTACTACCTCAATTTTTTTCAATTTGATTCTATCTATTGCTAATGAAACGCTTTGATCTAATAATTCGTTAAGAGATACAGATGAATAACTGAGTTCAGATTGTCGGGTGCTGTTTAGCAAATCGCTAACGAGCTGGTTAATTCTTTCTGAATTACGGGTGATCATCGTAATCAGCATCTCTGTATTATTGGTGTTTTCTATTTCTGCGGTTAATTGTTCGGTAGCGAGATTGATATTTGTTAATGGGTTTCTCACTTCATGTGCTATCACCCTGGCTATCCTTCCCGTTGCGGAATATTTTTCTAAACTTCTTAATTCAATTAGCTCAGTATTTAAATCAGCAAGTTGATTTACTTTAGTTTGCAATTCTTCTTTGTATCGGTCGGAACTTTTTGAAGCCTCACGTTTTGCCTTATTTTCTTTATTGTAAACAATTAATGAATAAATGGTAAGTAAAACTGCTATTATAATGGAGATAATATTCAGAATCAATATAAGTTGCGAATATTGCGAAACATTTTTAAATCTCTCAGTCCACAATACACTCTCCTCTTGCTTCATATTGTAAATCTGAGCATCAATTTTTTTTGTTTTATCCACTCCTTCTTCGTTTTTCTTTAATGAAGAAATAGTATCTGAGTTAGCAGAGTATTCTGCAATGTTCTTTTCAATCCATAAAAACTTTTGTTGCGCCAAAAAAGAAAGTGTGTCAACACTTTTTAATTGCGAGGCATTTCGGTTCAATAATTTTTTGAGTTCGGATATGGTACTGTCGGTGTTATCAATATTTTCTTCATAGTCCTTAAGAAAGAACTTGTCACCTGTTAGCGCATAACCTCTAAATGCAGATTCACTTTTAGTAATGAAGCTGCTAATATTGTCAAGGTTATGTGCCACCTGAGTATTATGGTTCAGCCAATAATTCTGAGATAATACTTTGCGCGTTGACAAATAAGTGAGCAGATAAGAGATAAAAAGAAGAAAAAAAGCAGCAAAGAAGCCGGCACGGGTGCGGGTTACAATTGTATTAAAAAATCTTTTTACCATTTTCTCAAATTGATGCTCAATTCGCTGCGGTGATGAACGAATGTTTCACCCTCTCAACGCGTAGACTCCAACAAATTTTAAACCTCATTTTTTATTTACCTTACTAATGATCCACAGAATGATTGCAATTAAAATTACGATCCC
>JBDTIC010000416.1:0-2798 GCA_039936595.1 Ginsengibacter sp.
TATACGAAGGCTCTGTGGCTGCACCTACAGCCGGCTTGCATTTTACAAAGGAAATTTTTTCTTTATTGGAAAATAAAAATATTGATACAGACTTTGTAACACTTCATGTAGGAGCAGGCACGTTTAAACCAGTGAAATCGTCGATCATGGAAGGCCACGAGATGCATGCGGAATGGATGGATGTTTCCACAGACCTTATTCAACATTTAATTCAAAATATGTCCGGCGAAATTTTTTGCGTGGGGACTACTTCTGTAAGAACTATTGAAAGCCTTTATTGGATGGGATTGAAAATAGTATTGAATCCTGTGATTGGATGGGATGATCTGAAAATAAATCAATGGGAGGTGTATGCGGATTTTTTAATTAATAACATTTGCACTGTTCGGGATTCTTTACAAGCACTATTAAATTATCTTAGGGATAAAAAAATAGACAGGCTTTTCATACAAACACAAATTATCATCGCTCCGGGATATCAATTCAAGATCATTACAGGAATGATTACTAATTTTCATCAGCCAAAATCTACCTTATTATTATTAGTGGCTGCAATGGTAGGAGACAATTGGAAGGATATCTATAACTATGCACTACAACATCAATTCAGGTTTTTAAGCTATGGTGATGGTTGCCTGATTTATAGAGAGGAACCCAAATCCCAAAGTAAATTTTTATAAAAATTAAGGCTTTTCTTTGATTAATTTACCATTTTATCCGCGCAGCAGCTGCTGGCAAAAGCGTCAGGCTTTGCTTTGAAAGCGAAGCCCATACCCAGTATATAACCCATCGCTTCACGTAAAGCTTCATTACTTTTAAAACCAGGATTGGTATTGATATCTGCGTGCACTTCCATATCTATATCATATTTTGTAAAGAGGTCACATAGTTCGTACGCAATCTCAATACTTCGGGCGACCTCTACGAGCATTCGTTCTTTAATCGTGTATTTAAATGCCGTCTTGTCATTGTTTATGAACATAAAACCGCCACGTCCTTCTCTTAGAAAGACAATTACTGTAGCAAATTCTGTATCATGACTTCGTACCTGGCTATCGGTACCAATGCAAACTTTTAATTTATTGCCGGCTTCTGTTTCTTTTTGAATAGCTGCTTCGACAGCCTTTTTTATGGGTGCTTCTATTATTTCCCCGTTAAATCTTCTCCATAACATAAAAAATCTTTTCTAAATGTACCAATATTATATAAAAAAGGAATAAATTTTTGATAGCGTTGCACGATTTATTTGAGAACAACGTGATTTTATGGAAGAGCATTTACTACAACAATAATATTGCTTTTAAAAGTAAGGATTCACTGAAAGTGAAATCACAATAGTTGAACTCGCCGGTGTTTTTTTAAGGATGAGGATGGACTGAGTTCAGTGTTTTACTTTGCTGCAACATGTTTTCATCCGTTAATGGCTCATTCATAAGGTCCGTCTGCATTACATTTGCAAAAAGACTTATGCCTTCTATTGCCAATATTTCAAAAAATGAGCTGATAACAGTTACGTTTACTTTATTTGCCGTGATAGACATTTTGGGTTCAATACCGGTTTTAATTTCTTTAAAAGAAAAAATGGGCGGACAGATACAATCTGCGAGGGCAACCATTGCTTCCGGAGCTTTAATGATTTTATTTTTATTTGTTGGTCAGCAGTTTTTAAACCTGTTGGGCCTCGATGTACAGTCTTTTGCAGTTGCGGGAAGCCTGGTTATTTTTATTATAGGCCTGGAAATGATTTTAGGGATTGAGTTTTTTAAGCAGGATAATAATCCTAAAAGCGGGAGCATGGTGCCCATTGCTTTCCCTCTGATCGCCGGGTCTGGGACGCTCACTACTATTATGTCATTGAAAGCGAATTATCATGATATAAATATCCTGCTGGGAATTTTGATTAATTGTATCATCATTTATGTTGTTTTGAAATCACTTAAATGGGTCGAACGGGTGTTAGGCCCAAGCGGTCTGATTGTTATCAGAAAATTCTTTGGAGTAATATTAATTGCCATTGCTGTTAAAATTTTTGGAAGTAATATTGCAGCCTTTGGGAGGTAGAGACGGCATTCAACTAATAAGTTTTTTGGCCTCGTAGTACAATGGATAGTATAAGAGTTTCCGAAGCTCCAGATCCAGGTTCGATTCCTGGCGAGGCCACAAATGATTCCATCGGTCAGTCGTTTAGCCGGGATAATATAAATGTTCCAAAGATCCAGAGCTAAAGTTTCCATGCCTGGATGGCCGGTAGGACCGGAATTCCTGTTAAGGCCACAAAATAGAATCTATTTAAAAGTTAAATAGCCTTGAAGTATAGTTAAGTGCAGATGACTCTTCAAGAGAAGAAGCATAAAAAAGAGAAATTAAAAAAATAGTCTATCCTACATTTTTAAAAAAGATACGGAAGCCCTTTTACCCGATGGGCTTGTGATCCGGACTATATACAAACCACTTTGTAAATTGGAAGCATCCATGTTATACTTATTTAATCCGGCTTTGCATTGTTGATTTAAAGACGTCAGTCCCTTACCTGACGCACTTAATATTTCTATTGTTATTGGTTCGGCAGTTTCAGAAACATATTCTACAGCAAAAGCAGAGATTACAGGATTGGGAACAACCCTGATAATTTGATTTTTAACAGTGCTGATAACAACCGAATCACAGAATTGGTTGTTACAAATTGCATTTTCCGATGCTGTTAAGCATACCCTATATCCTCCTGTTTCAGTGTATTGGTGTGTTGGAGAAAAGCTTGTGTCAGTTGTTCCATCTTCAAAATCCCATGTATAAGTATT
>JBDTIC010000417.1:0-3285 GCA_039936595.1 Ginsengibacter sp.
AACGGATGGTGGGATATGCAGAAAAGGGAGATAGACAACAAAAGCACATTGCGGCAATGTTCTCTGAAGCACAGAAATAGGAGGTCTTAAAAGTTTTTAATTCAGGCCTGGTCATAAGGCCATAAATTAACCATCCACTCTAAATTGTATCTTAGGATTCAATCAATACAAATTGCATTAAAATGAAAAACAAAATCTACGGCTTACTACTTTTTACTTTTCTATTTATAGCTTTGAAGTCGTACGCGCAAATTGGCGAAAGTTTTTCATCTTTTGAACGGGCGAAAAAACATTCCCTGGTTTTTGATGGACCTGCACCCGATTTTTTCCAGGGCGCATTATTAGGAAATGGAGGGATGGGTGTAGTGGTAACAACCAGACCTGATGCAATTGTTTTGCGTTTTGGCCATAACAATGTTTGGGATATACGACTGGCAGAGAGCCATCGCAAGGAAATAGGTACTTTTAATTTTGTGTTTAATAAGGTAAGTAAGATACCTGATACACTTGCATTGCTTACAGAAGATCCCTGGTATGCAAAATACAGCCTCATGGCTGCTGATAATTATCGACAGCCCTATCCGAGACCATTTCCATGCGGCTCGGTAGTGTTAGGATTTGATCGGCGCGATGCTGAAATGATGGGTTACAAACTTGATATTTCAAAAGGATTGTGCGAAGTTAAATTACTGACTACTGACAAAAAAGAAGTGATTTTACAAATATTTACCGACATGCAAAATGACAGGCTTTGGATGCAATTGGTAGATCTCAAAGGAAACAAGCAGGCCAATATCTTTAATCGCATAACGGTAATGCCGGATCCTTCAACACCCCCGGAATTTCCAAAGTTTACAACTGAGGAAGATTTGAATAAAGGACTGCTGTCTTTCCGCCAGGTTATGCCGTGCCAGGAGCCGGATCAATACGATACAATTAAAGGACATCCAAAAGATAAAGCATTTCGCCTGGCTGTAATGACCAATTCTACTCTTGATAAAAAATCCAGGATGAACTGGGATGGAAATGAGGAAAAAATGGGTTCTTTGGAATGTGGATTCTTACCAGGTAATGGATTCGTCGCTTGCGTATCTATTCAGCAAGGGTTAAATACCTTGGTATCTTCTCAATTTTTACCCACTATCAAACCTTCCTCACAGAATTTTACAGCCTCACTTGGAAAGAACATTATTACATGGAAAGACTACTGGAACAAATCCGGTGTGGTGTTAAGTGACACTTTTCTTGAACAAACCTGGTATCGGAATCTTTATTTTTTTAATTGTGCTGCTAAAGACGGTGCAACGTGCCCGGGGCTTTTTGCGAATTGGAGTTATGATAAAATTGGTACTGCATGGCATGGTGACTACCACATGAATTATAATACCCAGCAGCCGTTTTGGATGACCTTTTCAAGCAACCACCTTGAAAAGAATCTTCCGTATGTTAATTTAATTGAATCTCTCATGGATGTGAGCCGTAAGTGGGCAAAAGAGTATTATGAGCTGCCTGGAGCTTACTTCCCTCATTCTGCTTACCCGGTGGATATGACAATGAATCCTTATCCTGTTCCTACCTGGGGATGGGAGATATGCGAAACACCCTGGGCTGTACAGGGATTATGGTGGCATTATCTTTATTCAGGAGATAAAGCATTTCTAAAAAACCGGGCGTTCATTCCCATGAAAGAAGCAGTTACCTTCCTTGTTGCCTACATGAAACGACCGGACGCAAGAGGCGGAAAACGCTGGAAGGATCATAAATATCATATTTTCCCTACGGTTCCCCCTGAACTATATGGGTTGCGACCCGGTTTTAAATACAACTATGATTGTTCCGTTGACTTGACACTTACAAAATTCGTTTTCAATGCTTTCTGCAAAGCGGTAGCTATTTTAGGTATGGAAAATAATGAGGAAGATCTTGTATCTGATATAAAGGATATCCTGGCGCATTTTCCCGATTACCCCACTACCTCATCAGAGAAATACGGTAAGATACTGGTTTCTGTTCCCGGTGAACACGACCAGGTGGTATATAATCTGCCTAATGCTTTGACTACTGTATTTCCGGGAGAAGACTATGGATTGCATTCTGATGATGAAACATTTAAGTTATTAAAAAATACTTTCCACAACCAGCAAAATGAAGGTGGTAATGATTTAGTGTTCCTGAATTTGCAGGCTGCACGGATTGGCATGCTTAATATTGAAAAGTTTAAGCGGCAGGTAAAGTACTCCTTATTGCCCAACGGTACCGCAACTGATATGGTTATGCAAACAGGTGGTCGCTATAGCGATATGACACATTTTAACTTTATGGCCAACATGGGAATCTGGTTTGAAAATTTCGCATTGCCTGTTGTTATTAATGAATGTCTGATGCAAAGCTATGATGGTATTATTCGTCTTTTCCCTAATTGGCCAATTAATAAGGATGCCGAATTTCATAACCTTCGGGCCGTCGGAGCTTTTTTGATTAGTGCAACGTTGAAAGAGGGCAGAGTAAAGGAGATTAAAATTTTTAGCGAGACAGGAACACCTTTGAAAATGATATTGCCCTGGAAAAGTGGTGCAATTATGAAAAACCAAAAGGGAACAACAAGGCTAATTTCCGAAGTTGTTGAAATGAATACGTCGAAAGGAGAAGTGCTGTTGTTTACCCCATGAGAGAAACGAGCGCGATCCGAATGAAAAGCAATCTGAACAATCAGAATTTAGCAATCAATGAACCCCAATTTTGCCTTCATGGCTAAGATGTACATTTGGTTTAAAATTTCGGTTGCTTACTGTTATTAATGAATATCTGAGTTCAGACTATCATCGTGATATTCGTCTTTCCCAATTGCACAAGGATAAAGATGCTACATTTTATGATCTGAGTGTGGTCGGAGCATCTTCAGTAAGTGCGACACAAGAAAATGGAATTGTGAGAAAATTTAAGATATCGACTGAGAAAGTTATTAATCTCAAGATTACAGTCACCTGGAAAATAGCGGATATGTAATAAGTAATGACGCTAAGAAAAAAAATGATAGTAAGGCCATAATTTAAAAACCTATTCCAGTGAAAGAGAATAATGTTACCTTATGGTTTCAACTTTTTCTTTTCTCTAATCCGTTGATTATAAATATATTATAAACTAATACAATATGAAAGATTCAATACCACCAGGAATGGATCGCCGTCGGTTTCTTGCGACAGTAGGAGGATTTGCAGCCGCGCCTTTATTGCTACAGTCTTTTAATGAGCGAGATTCTTTTCTGGAGTTTCAATCTTACGCCGG
>JBDTIC010000418.1:0-4906 GCA_039936595.1 Ginsengibacter sp.
TTGCATCTACAAAATTATAGATCACTTCTATCTCCTTTTCCATCTTAAAATTCTTGTAGGTTTCATCACGCAAATTTTTTGAAACAGCAGTAACTGCGGCACTTTCATTCATAGAAAATGTAACAACGGGAGAATAAGTTTTGTCCCTTCCTACTAAGGTGATGTCAGTTCCGTGCAGGGTGGTGATCACCGGCACATTAATACCTTCTTTTAACAGTATTTGCCGCGCCATATAAGCAGCAGATGCATGGGGTATGGCATAGTGTACATGCAGCAGATCTATTTTTTGATTAATAATAACATCTACCATAGTGCTTGCGAGAGCTGTTTCATATGGCGGATAGTCAAAAAGAGGATAAGTAGGCACGCTAACTTCATGATAAAAAATATTGGTGTGGAATCCGCCGAGCCTAACTGGCTGTGCATAGGTAATAAAATGAATGTTGTGTTCTTTTTCTGCTAATGCTTTTCCCAATTCTGTAGCTAAAACTCCGCTTCCCCCAAAAGTGGGGTAACAGACAATTCCTATATTCATAAATTATTTTTAAAAATCTGAATCAATCTTTTTCCTGTAAAATTGATGCAATTTACAACCTTTCAGTTTTCAGCTATGAGCTTTTCAGCTTTCAGCTTTCAGTATTGAGCTTTTTTAAACGAAATGTTTATGTTTGCGTAAATATTTCAATGAAAAAAATTCTCCTGCCTGCATTGGGAATCATTATTGTTTTCCTGGCTATTTTTTTTATAGCGCGTTATAGCTTCACCTACAGCGAAGGCAATCGTGCCGGCAGGCTCATAAAATTTTCAAAGCAGGGTTTCATGTTTAAAACTTATGAAGGAGAAATGAATCTTGGAGGTGTTTCAAATGCTACCAATGGCAATCTGATGATGAATTACATGTGGGATTTTTCCGTAACTGACCAGGCTGTAGCAGATACTTTATTGAAACTGGAAGGAAAGGATATCAGTGTTCATTATAAAGAGAAGATGGCTAAACTCGCATGGCGCGGAGATACTAAATATATTGTGGACAAAGTCGTTGAAGTGAGAGGCACACCAGCTAACTATTGATTTCTACTAAAAAAGATTAATTGAAGAATGAGTTATTTATTAACTACTGACAGCATTATCAGTTTTTTCATCCTGGTAATTCTTGAAATCATACTGGGAGTTGATAATGTAATTTTTGTGAGTATCATAATCAATCGCCTGCCAAAAGAAAAACATAAAAGAGCAAGGCTTGCATGGGTAATAATGGGATCCATTGTAAGAAGTATTTTACTGCTTGGGCTGGGCTGGTTGCTTGCGCAAAAAGGTAAAGCGGTATTTACACTTTTTGATAAAGGATTTGACCTTGCAAGCCTGGTAATGCTGGCCGGTGGTATATTTCTTATCTATAAATCCGTTCATGAAATACATCAGAAACTGGAGGGTGAAGACCCAGATATGGTAACCATCAAAAAGAAACCTCTTAGTTTTTCGCAAGCCATTTTCCAGATCATTTTAATAGATATGGTCTTTTCTTTTGACAGCGTGATTACTGCAGGTGGCACCGCCAAACATGTGGAAATAATGATAGCTGCCGTGGTCATAGCCATGATCATCATGTTTACTTTCAGCCCTTACATTGCTGCATTTATTCAAAAACATCCTACGTTTAAAATGCTGGCTCTTTCATTCCTGGTTATGATTGGATTGAGCCTTGTGATAGAAGGATGGGCTGCTGAAAAAGCAGAAGAGCTTCATTTAAAAAATTATATTTATTTCGGTATGGCATTTTCATTTGTTGTGGAAATATTGAACATGGCAATGATTAAAAGGCAAAACAGAAAAGTGGTACAGTTAGATGAACCAAAATACGTGGATGACAGGAATAACGGAGGTGGCCAGCCGGAAGGCCTGCTCGATAAACCCTAAAAAACATGGGAAAGAATAAGGCAAAAAAAGTGATTCAGATGAGTAACTCACCTGAAAGTTATATTAAAACGAGAGCAAGAAACTTACCTCTGGATAAATGCTACATCAATGAAGGCTGGGCCGATGCAGGTTTTGCTACGATACTTATATCGCGCAAACACGTGAATGGAAACTTTACTTATGGTGTTTATTTGGTTGATTTGTACTGCCTTGGAGTAAAGGATACTTTTTATGACTTCAACGTATATACTGAATTTATTGAATTGCTCGATAATTTTAAAAAAGAGCAGGGCCTGGTAGAAAGCGGGTATGCCCTTTTACACAATATTATTTACGGAGCTGTGGAATATGCAGAAGACCTCGGTTTTAAACCAGATAAAGGCCTTGAGGTTTCACAATACCTGCTTGAAGAAGACGACGACAAGGTTGAATTTATTGATGTAGAGTTTGGATTGAAAGGCAAACCGGCCATATTTTTATGGAAAGAAAAGCATCCTGCGAGTATTGTATCTACTTTAGAGCGCACCGTTGGAAAGGGGAATTTTACAGTATTTGATAGAGAAGATACCGATGATAATGATGACGAAAATGATGATGGTCTTGAAAGTGACGATGAAGAAGATGAATATTATGATGAATCACTTTCTGATGAGGATATTGTTTCTATATTGAAAGGAAAGAAAAAAGCACCTGTCAGGATTAAGACCCGACTGACATTTGCTATGTATGAAGACTTAAGTACAGAGGAGGAACGAAAAGATATGCATCGGATCATGGATGACGAATATACCTGGAATATTGTAGATGAGGATGAAACCGGCGAACCACCATTTCTGAATGAGGAGAATGAATCCACGTATAGGTTGCTGAATCAAAGAGTCAACAAGGACGCTAAGGATACTATCGCAGATATTGAAGCAGTAATTGCCGAAAATCCCGATGAATATCATTTTCATAATCTGTTGTCTATTGCTTATGCAGTGCTGGGCGACAGGAAAAAAGAATACGAAATTGTCGATTCAACTTACAAAAAGTTCCCCCATAGGATATTCGCTTTTACCAACTATTTGATGACCTTTGGTGACCCGGATAATCATGATAAACGGATAAAGCCTATGGAGGGAGAATTTGATTTTAACAAATTTTTTCCGCAAAGACATAATTTATCTATTGAAGAATTGCTTTCACTAACAGGAGCTTTATTTTTTTATTTTACAGAAGTGTTGGGAGAATATCACAAGGGTATTGCTTATGCAATACCCTTGTGTAGATTTATATTTGATGAATATAACAGATCAAAGGCGAATCAAATCTTACTGTTCGCCAGCCAATGTATGCTCCAGGAAATAACTAAAAAGAAGAGACTTGATGAGGAGATGGGTGTAGAAATGGAATAAAAATTATTTCAATAATTCTTTTCTCACCTCATTTGCCAGCTCCCTGTAGTCTTCGGGTACTTTGGCGATTTGTCCCTTTCTATTAACGATCATTTGAGTAGGGAACATTTGTATATTAAGAGCATCTGCAACGTAATAGCTTTTATCTGGAATTGCAGCATAGTTGAAAGGAGTATTTTCCAGGAATTTCTTAAGATCATTTGTACTGTTCGGAGCTATACTTATGAAAAGCATCTCATCACGATTTTTATACGATGCAACAATTTTATTAAGGTCGGGCATTTCTTCCTGGCAAGCAGTACAACCAATAAACCAAAAATTGAGAACCACTATTTTCCCCTTACAGTTATCCTTGTTATAGACGTTTCCATTTAGATCAACGAAATTAAATCCCGGTAATGGCCTGCCTTCCATTTGAAAAAACTGGTAATATAGTTGCCCAAATCTTGCAATATCTGCTGTAATGGAGCTGTCAACAACCTCATTTATTTTGTAAAGTTGGTAATAGCTTGATCAATCATTTGATTTTAATTTTACAGGAAGGTATTCACCTGACAAAACTTTTTTCAAAAACAAATCTTTGCTCACCACCGAATCGTATTCATTGTAAGGAACAAAATCTTCTGACAGTCTTACCTCATTATACCAATAAGACCAAAAAGTCATAAAACTGCCTAAGATATACTTAGGTTCTTTGATGGGTCCTTCATGCGGGGGCACAAGGCTTTTGCACGATGAAGCAATGAAAACAACTATGCTGATAATGTATATATAAATATTTTTCAAAACGCTTGTTTACTATCGTAGTAAAAATGTACTTCAATAATAATGATGTAGAATGAAGATAAGCTAACTCTCTCCATTTTATTACTCAAGTCCGTTCAGTAGCTTCTTCACAATAGAAGGTCCTTCGTAGATAAATCCAGTCCACACCTGGATCAGGCTGGCACCGTTATCAAATTTTTCTATTGCATCGTGTGCTGAAAAAATACCACCACTGCTTATGACCGGAAGGGCTCCATTGGTTCTTTGATGAATGTAATTAGTAATTCTGGTGGCTTCCTCTCTTAAAGGTTTTCCACTCAGGCCACCTGCACCCATTTTTGTTATTTCATTTTTCGAAGTACGTAAATTGCTGCGACTTATCGTGGTATTAGCTGCCACCAATCCATCCAATTTAATTTCCATGGCCAGGTCAATAATATCATCCAGATCGCTTTGATTCAAATCGGGAGAAATTTTCAAGAGTAAAGGTCTTTGAATCTCTTTCGAGTGATTTATTTGTTGCAGATGGGTCAGTATCTTTTTTAAAGAATCCTTTTGTTGCAAATCTCTCAAACCCGGTGTATTAGGTGAACTTACATTAACTACAAAATAATCAACTGTATCATGCAATTCATTAAAACAAATCTCATAATCTTTCCATGCTTCTTCATTGGATGTTATCTTATTTTTTCCAATATTGCCACCGATAATTAATCTGTTTCTCTTATTTTTTCGCCTGTATTCTCTAACTCTTTCTGCCGCTGCTTTTACGCCTTCATTATTAAACCCCATCCTGTTGATGAGCGCCTGGTCTTTGGGCAAACGAA
>JBDTIC010000419.1:0-3176 GCA_039936595.1 Ginsengibacter sp.
TGTGATCTTTACCATCAATATCCAGTGTATGCCTCGGCAAAGTGAGGGCATGCCAGATATTAGCACGGAAGAGTTCGTTTACTGCCTTTTCGGGCACCTCAAATTGAGATCCTTTTCTAATCCATTGGTCCCAATAGTCGGTTGTTTTCTTCTCTGATGTAAAAAATTCAAGTTGGCTTAGCCTGGTTGTTTCAGCCGGCGCAATAGCAGGCGAAGGTAATTTTGCAACAAATTCACGGGTTTCTCCTTCTAATAGACTACCTGATATGGTTAGTTCTATTTGTTGCCCGTTTTCGTTTGCGATGGCGTTACCGGCACTAACATTAATACCTTTCCCTGTTTCCAGCAATAGTAATATATCATGGGTTCGCTTATCCGCTATGGCCCAGCTATCCTTTATCTTTATAGCCTCCACCTGGTGATCCCTTAATTCATTGTACAGAGAAATACCAAAGCTAAATGGCCCGGCTTTCCCTGAAAGACTCACTTTGGTAAGCACCACACTGGGTATATAACCCCGGATAGTAACTGACAGATCAACGAGCGGCGTAGCAAATTGCTCAATTTCGGCAAGCTGCCCGTTTTTTTCAAGGTTAGTAATTATGACCGGTAGTCCGTTAATTATCCTCTGCTGTTTCCATTGGCTCCCAGGCCAGTTCAAGTCAAGCCTGAACTTGTGCGGAGAAGCAAAGTCCGGACGAACATTTCCCCACCTGTCAACAGCAAATTTATAAATGGATCCATAGGCTGCCGTTATTACGGTGAGATGACCCGTTGTTCCCATATACTTTGTTTGCCAGGGTACGTTCCATTTCAGGGGATTGCCAATGTCGGGCCAGAGCTTATTGAACACTTCCAGCGATGCATCGGGATGTTTTGCTACACCATCCAAAATACGCTCTCCTTTTAGGGAAGCAAGGTGGCGTTTAAAATCGGCTGGATGATCAGCAAGTGTTATAAATACATCCTGTTCTGGTAACCACATTGAGCGTTGACTGATGAGTTGTTCCAGACCTATTGTGAATCCCCGGGTGCCTTCCTTATTGAGTTGAACAGTAAGCAAAGGCGCATCTGGCTTATTCCATGGATCTTCTTTTAATCGTACTACCTGGCCCGCAGAACCATTCTCCAAAAGATATTGCCACATGCCATTTCCATCGTGCCAGCCGAATAACTTTCTCAATGGTTCAGAAGGTTGGGGCCAGCTTACGTCAGCAATCAATTCATCGATGTCTCCTCTACCACAATCAAGGACCGATATTTCTCCAACTTTGTCATTTTTTTCAATCCCTTTACCGGCCAGGTTAGAAACTTTCAAACCGGGTGATGCATTAATTAATTGTACCGTTCTAATGCTTCGTATTAAACTGTTATTTCCAAAAGACAGTTTTATTTTGACGTTTTCTAAATGCCGGGTTACCTTTTGAGCAAAAACTTGTTGTACAAATAGCAGTATAACTATCAAATAAAGCATGGATGCCTTTGATTGTACTTTCATTTTACCATTCATTATCGATATACTTTAGGACTAACATACCTGTTAATTTTGTAAAAAAGACAAATAGTTGACAAGCTCTTTTACAAAACTATTTTAATTATAAGCCAATTTTTTATCTTATTTTATCCCGTCAGTACCCTATTTTGTTTTATTTCTCTTTTATTAATTTTTGCCGCTTCTGGTCATCAATCGGAAGATATTCAACTTTTCCTTTTTGAAAAGAGCAATATTATTAACAGGGTCGTTGAGAGTTTTATGGTCATGGTAAAAAGAAGTGAAGAATTGCCCGAATTATCGGAAGAAGCAAATGAATATCTCGGATTGATTTATGGAGCCTTTCAAAGTTTTCCAAAGTAGCACCGAAGTTAATGTTAAGTCGTTGGCCATAAAACAACAGCTTTAAAATGACAAAGGAATTATCAGAGATGCGACCAAACGTAGCGATATTTTCTATCAGTTTGGAAAATTCGATAGTGTATTCCTATATGCTGGTAAAGCCTTCTATGCAACCAAAAAACTGAACATGACTACTGACCTGTACATGGCGCAATTTAAAAAAACAGCATCCATTGTTCGCCTGGAAAAACCAAAAAAAGCAGAGCAGTAGTTATTTTTTTTCGACAACATAGAGATCATTTTGAGGATGTCAATTTACATATAAAGTAAAATAAGAAATTTCTTATAAGAAGTTAGTAAAAAATAATTACTATTCTTTCCAATCACACTTTGCCAATTTCCAATCGCTAATTGCTTCTAGAATCAAGGTGCCAATATATCTCTCAAAAAATTATGATATTCCGGAAAGGAAGGAAGATTATTATGGCCACCACCTTCAATCGTGATCAATGTTATTTTTCTTGGACTCAATTGCTGCAATTTTTCACTCTGGCTGATAGGTATTAACCAATCTTTGTCGCCATGAATAATATAAGTATGGCAATTTACTTTCCGGATCCACTTATCGGTCTGCAAATGATAGCGCAATACAGCACGCATCGGAAGTATAGGAATTAATCGTTGAACTGCTTTCGTAAAGTTATAATAAGGTGCATCCAGAATTAAATACCTGGGCGAATTCTCGCTTGCGAGTTTCACGGCAAAGCCGCTTCCGAGGCTTCTTCCATAGACAATTATATGATTCTCATGGTACTGAACCGCAAAGGTGTCATAAACTACCTGCACGTCTTTCAGCAATTCTTTCTCACTTCTTCGGCCTGTGCTTTTCCCAAATCCACGATAATCCACCAACACCACATCGTAATGATAACGATAAAAATCCTTTGCATATTTAGCCCAGCCTTTTATGCTCCTGGTATTCCCATGAAAATATAAAACCAGGCCTAATGGTTCTTTTGCATAAAAATGTAATCCGTTAATGCTTACACCAGGCGCCGTATCAATAAATAATTCTTTGAAAGGAATATCATATTTGTAAATAAAATCCTGCTTTAATTTTTCCGGTTTAAAAATAAAACGCTCCTGGAAAACGTAAACAAGAACCATTAAAAATGCGTAACCTGTAATAATATATATAAGTATGGGGGACATTTTAGTTCGATGTTGAGAGGTAAGTTGTCAGTGGTGAATGTGTTAATTACTGAATAAGGTTCACTCACTATTCACTACTCACGACCACCCCCGCCTAGTCCTCTTCATCTAAAAAAATGCGCTTTAGTTC